>JAUNOO010000139.1 GCA_030531095.1 Bacteroidales bacterium | reverse complement strand
AAAATAGCTAAACTCTTTGACGAAGACTTTTGGGTGACACGATGACGAAGTCAGGTGATGGCCTTCCCCGAGCGCAACCTTTTTGTGCGTGGAATGGTCAAGTCGCTCGGCTTCAAGCAGGCCTATGTCTATTACGACCGCGCCGCGCGCTTTGCCGGCGAGTCCAAGTACCCCCTGCGCCGAATGCTCAGTTTCGCCTGGGACGGCGTGACGTCGTTCTCCGTGCGCCCCTTGCGACTCATCATGAATCTGGGCCTGCTCTTCATCCTTTTCTCCATCGCCGTCATCGTCTGGGCGTTGGTCATCTACACCGAAGGTCGCACAATCCCCGGTTGGACCTCACTGCTCGTGAGCGTCTGGTTTGTCGGCGGAGCCATTTTGACGGCGCTCGGCATCATCGGTGAGTACATCGGCAAAATATACAAGGAGGTGAAGCGCCGCCCGCGTTTCATCGTGGACGACACGGTGGGCATGAAAGCCCATTTACATGACATGGACAATTTATCGGAACTGCCAGCCGATAAATAAGTGTTCCAAGTTTCACAGAATCTTCATTGCAGCGGTCGGAGAGAAGCCGGTGGAAGGTGGTAATTTTGTAACAAGAAACAAAAACCATACTTTCATAAACAATGAAGAAAATATTATTGGCAATCCTGCTGATTTGCGGTATGCAGACGGCAGGCGCACAGAGTGAGACCGGAGTGTCCCGCCCGAAATTGGTGGTGGGAATAGTTGTTGACCAAATGCGCTGGGACTATCTCGTGCGCTATTACGACAATTACTGCGACGGCGGATTCAGACGACTGCTGAACGAAGGTTTCAGCTGTGACAACAACCAAATCAACTACATTCCCACGGTCACCGCCATCGGTCACTCGGCGGTCTATACGGGTTCTATCCCTTCCATCCACGGCATTGCCGGCAACAATTTCTACAAGAACGGCGCGCCCACCTATTGCACTGACGACGCCACGGTGCGCGGTGTGGGAAGCGACAGCAAGGCGGGACTGATGTCGCCGCGCAATCTGCTCGTCACCACCGTCGGCGACGAGTTGCGCTTGGCCACCAATTTCCGTTCCAAGGTGGTGAGCGTGTCGCTCAAGGACCGTGCGTCCATCCTGCCCGGCGGTCACTCTGCCAACGGCGCATATTGGTTCGACGACGCCACGGGTCACTTCATCACCAGTACTTATTACATGACCGACCTGCCCAAGTGGGTAAAGGATTTCAACAGCAAAGACCTGGCGCGCAAATATCTTTCGCAGAAGTGGACGACGCTCCTTTCAGCCGACACCTATATCCAGAGCACTGCCGACGATACGCCCTACGAGAAGTCGCAGATAGAAGGCGCTCGCCCCACGTTGCCCCTCGACCTCCCTGCCATCTTCGCGAAGAAGGGCTATGAGGCCATTCGCGTGTCGCCTTTCGGCAATTCGCTGACGCTCGACTTGGCCAAAGCCGCCCTCGAAGGCGAACAGTTGGGTCGTGGCACAGAGACGGACATGCTCACCGTGAGCCTGTCGTCGACCGATTACATCGGACACCAGTTTGCCGTGAACGCCATTGAGACCGAAGACGCCTACCTGCGCCTCGACCGCGATTTGGCCGACTTCCTTTCTGCACTTGACAATGCCGTCGGCAAAGGCAACTACCTCGTCTTCCTCACTGCCGACCATGCCGGTGCCCACAACTGGGGCTTCCTCAACGACCACAACATCCCCGCCGGCGGATGGGACAACGCCGCTCTGAAGACTGCGCTCAACAAGCAGTTGGCCGAGGCGTTCAGCACCACCGCCCCGCTGGTGAACGACGTGATGAACTATCAGGTTTTCCTCAATCATAAGAACATCGCCGCCGCTGGGCTCGACCTGCAGCGCGTGAAGCAGTACGTCATCGACGAACTCAAGAGCGACTCCGTCTTTGCCTACGTGGTCGATATGGACCGCCTCGCCGAAGCGCCCGTCCCCGAGCCCATCCGCACCCGCGCCATCAACGGTTACAACCGTTTCCGCAGTGGCGACATCCAGCTCATCATGCAGCCCGGCTATTATAGCGGTGGCGTGGGCGGAACCGACCACGGCGTGTGGAATCCCTACGACGCCCACATTCCCCTCCTCTTCATGGGCTGGGGCGTTAAGCACGGCCGCACCATGGCGCCCACGGCAATGACCGACATTGCACCCACCATCTGCGCCCTGCTCAGCATACAGATGCCAAACGGCTGCGTCGGCAACGCCATCCTGCCTGTGATTGGCGAATAAAGACTGCGGGGTCTCGGCAAGTCAGTGCGAAGAGTAAGGCAATGCACTGTGCTTTCCGAGACCCCGTAGCATTTTGTGAAACTTACTTTGGGGCTGCCGAAGCGCAGCCTCAATTATAGGTATGCTTAAATTATGGGAACGATATACCTGTTGTCCTCGTGCAAATTATTGGCACATAAATGGGCTACGAGCCCAATTTTTATAGGACTATCTGTATCAAGATTTAGTGAATCCGATTCGCGCCCGCTACAGCGCGGTGGTAACGTCGGAGAGTCCGCGCTCAACATCTTGTTTGTGAGGTGTTTATCAAAGCTACAGAAAGCACGACCAG
>JAUNOO010000138.1 GCA_030531095.1 Bacteroidales bacterium | reverse complement strand
CTGAGCTTTTGAGGAAGTATCACAGGGATATTTTTCAAAAGCTCTGGTGGGGGATAAAAAGCGCAGGAAAATAGTCCGCCAAAACACTGACACAGAGGTTAAAATTACGGGTGAGGATTTTGGCTTTTCGGGGCTGATATTCAGAAATTCAAGTGAAAACTTTAACCAACTTAAAACGGGCGGGTTTAGGTTCGGCGTCACGTTTGTTGTCCAAAATCCCCGATGTAACCGAATTGTAACATTGGGAGGAAGCTTTGGAAATGAAAACTGAGACTGTCAATTTAGGGGTTGGAATGGCTCTTTGTTAAAATAAAAGTCAGAAAGTTAAGAGTTAATTTGTAAGGTAAAACTTAAAGTTGTACTTTTGCGCGTTCAAACTTTACATAGGAAGATAGGAGCGCTGCCGCAGTGGTTGTGAAACTACGGGCAAATGCCTTATTTCGTGTAGTTCTCTCTCTTTGTAAGAGTGGCATCGGCGGACATAGCGGCAATGAGGGGTTGCCAGTTTGCAGTGCCGGACCGTTACGGTCTGAAGTGAGAATGCAAGGACAATTCATGTTTAACTTACTACTTATATTATGAACAAAAAGTTAGTGCTCCTTGGAGCCGCCATGCTGCTGACTGCGGCATCTGCGACCGCCCAGAAGCGCGTGACGGGACGAGTTGTTGACACCAGCGGTCAGCCGGTTATCGGCGCCACGGTGCGAGTTGAAGGTCACAAAATCAGTGTGTCTACCGACGGCGACGGCAACTTCACGCTGCCCGACGTGCCCGCTTCGGCAAAGCAACTGAACATTACCTGCATCGGCATGAAGTCGCAGACGGTCGATGTCGCAGGCAACGTCAACGTCACGATGATTGAGAGCGACAACGAACTCGGCGAGGTCTACGTCGTGGCGTACGGAAAGGCTACCAAAGCCTCCTTTACCGGTGCCGCCACGCAAATCAAGGGCGAGAAGGTGGAAAACAAGTCGACCACCGAAATGACCGCCGCCTTGCAGGGCGAAGTGGCAGGCGTGCAGATTGTCAGCACCGACGGCAACCCCGGCGCAGCCTCCAACATCTATATCCGCGGCATCGGCTCGCTCTACAGCAATTCCCAGCCGCTCATCATCCTCGACGGCATGCCCTACGGCGGAAACTTCTCCTCCATCGACCCCAGGGACATCGAGACCATCAACATCATGAAGGACGCCACCGCCAGTGCGCTCTACGGTTCGCGCGGTGCCAACGGCGTCATCATCATCACCACCAAGCGCGGTGCCAAGGGCAAGCTCTCCATCAGTGCCGACGTGAAGTATGCCGTCAGCGGCCGCTGGCTGCCCGGTCTGGACGTCATCACGAGTCCTGAACGCTACACCGAACTGACGTGGGAGGGCATGCGCAACAACTACCTCTACAGCCAGGGTTATGACGCCGATGCCGCCGCAGCAGCCGCCTCCGCACAGCTGTTCAGCAGCAACGGTTTCCCCACCCGATACAACATGTGGAACGCTGAGGGCAGTGCGCTCATCAACCCTGAAACTGGTCTGTTCAACAGCGGTATTACCCGCCGTTACGAGCCGGACAGTTGGGAGGACGCCCTCTATCGCACGGGACAGAAGGTGGATGCGGGCATCAACATTGCCGGAGGCAACGACCGCTCTCAGTACTACACCGCACTGAGCTACGTGAAGGACAAGGGCTACGTGAGGGCAGCCGACTACCAGCGCTTCAACGCGCGCACCAACGTGGAGTCGCAAATCACCGACTGGCTGAAGGGCTCCGTCAACTTCTCCTATACCAACAGCGAGCGCAATGCTCCCATCCAGGAAAAGGCAGCCTCCAACAACGCCTTCCGCTTCATCTATCAGACACCCCCCCCTCTTCACTGTTTATGAACGCGACGCCGACGGCAACCGCGTCATCGACGAAAAAACGGGCGGCTGGAAGTACGACTACGGCAGCTACACGGACCAGTCACGCCCCTATGCCATGAGCATCAACCCTGCGGGCAGCGTCGCGTACGACGTGAACCGCATAGACCTTGACCAGTTTGTGGGCAGCGGACAGCTGGAAGCCACTTTCCTCAACGACTTCAAGTTCACCGTGGGCATCGCCTACAACTATTATGACCAGGTCCGCAATGCCACTTATAATCCCTACTACGGCGATGGTCAAGCTGCCAACGGCAGACTTGAAAAATACACCACAACTTATCGCGACGTTACGGGCAACCAGATTTTGAGCTGGAGCCACACCTACAACGGCGTCCACCACGTGAGCGCCTTCGTGGGCCATGAAAGCTACTGGTCGGAGACCGCCTACAGCTGCGGAAAGAAGTACAACTTCGTGCAGGACAAGGTCACCGACTACGGCAACGCCGTGGCTTATTCCAGCCTCACGGGCTACACCTACGGCTACGCCCTCGACAGCTACTTCGGCCAGGTGTCCTACGACTATGCCGAGAAGTACTTCGTGAACGCCTCCGTCCGCGCCGACGGCAGTTCGCGCTTCGCCAAGGGCCACCGCTGGGGTACGTTCGGCTCTGTCGGTGCTGCCTGGAACATCACCAAGGAAGCCTTCATGCAGGACGTGCCCTTCGTCCGCAACCTGAAGCTCAAGGCCAGCTGGGGACTCATCCCTTCCACACGTTGGTACTCAGCTTCAGTCCGATGTCAAAGCCCATCCGCGACT
>JAUNOO010000047.1 GCA_030531095.1 Bacteroidales bacterium | reverse complement strand
TTGCTCAGAAACTTATAAAGATTGTTAAACTGAAGTGCTGCGGAATTTAGGGATACTACGCTGGGCGGCGGCTTATAAAGTTCGGGCAAAAAAATCGGCGGGCTGAGGCTATTTGCCCCAGTCCGCCGTCAAACAAAACTTATGCAAAAATTTATTTTAGGAGAAAGTTATTCCTGAACGAAAGGTTTGAGTCCTTCCACTGCCTCGGCTGCCGTGATGCGCTTGCCGCCGTTGTCGAGGTCGATGAGGATGTAGCGGTCGTTGCCCATGCCGAGTTCCTTCATGTAGGAGAGCTGGCGCAGACCGTGGCGCGTTTCGATGCGTTCCACGAGGTCGTGGTGCTCAGCCTCCGTCATGGCGTAGACGAGGTCGACGCAGGCCTGGTCGAGGGCGAGGATGTCGGTGGAGGAGAGGATGCCCACGTTGGGCGTTACGACAGGTGCGGCGGCAGTGCCTTCGCAGTCGCAGGAGACAGACATGTTGCGCATCACGTTGACGTAGGTGATGTGGTCGCCGAAGTGGTCAACGACCGACTTGGTCGACTCCGTCATGCGCTCCATGAACTCTTCCTGGCCTATGCTCCATTGGCCCTGTCCGGGCGTGGTGTGAATCCACGCTTTTCCGATGCGGCCGTCGGCACAGCCGATGCCGATGTTCTTGTTGCTGCCGCCGAAACCGCCCTGCGTGTGGCCCTTGAAGTGGGTGAGCACGACGAGCGAATTGTAGTCAGTCAGGTGGCTGCCCACTGACATCTTGTCGAACCACTTTCCGCCCACGACGGGGAGGGTCAGCGTGTCTTCTTCGTCGATGATGTCGACGGGACAGAACGTCCAGCCGTTCACTTCGAGCGTCTTGCGGTGCTGGGCGGTCGTGTAGCGGTCGCCCTCGTAGTAGGTGTTGGTCTCGACGACGGCTGCGTCGTGGAGGTCTTTCTCGAACAGCGCCTTCACCCATTCGCGCGGAATGATGTTGGGGCCGTTCTGCTCGCCGGTGTGGAGCTTCACGCCGGTGCGTCCTTCGATGTGGCCGCTCACTTGTTCATACGCTTTGATTAAGCCCTCCGCACTGAGGTTGCGTGTGAAGTAGACGACCGATTCGTTACCTGTGCGTACGTCGTAGGGCACGTATTTGTTGCCGTCCGTGCCGGGAGTAGGAGTAGTTTGTGCCATAGCCGTGGTGCCAAATGATAAAACACTTGCGAAAATTGCAATCAGGGTTGGTTTCATATTTTTTCTGAATTAATTGTGTTACAGCGACAAAGATACAAATCTGTTTTTGACAGAGTTCAACCTCAATCCAAGTTTTATGTACCTTTTTTACGGATTTCGTTGGGCGGAACTTGGGCGGCGAAATGAATTTCGGCGGGAGGTTGTCTGCAAATATAAGGCAGAGGGGCTGAAGGTTTCATTTTTGCGGTGCAAATAAATTCTCTCGCTGAGCAGTTCTCCCTTTCGCAGCGCGATTAAGCCGTCGCGTGTTGCGCCGCCTCGTATTTGCGGCGTGAGCGCAGGATGGAGGGCATATTCTGCTGTGCCCATTCGGTGAGCATCCCGATGATGGGCACGAGTGTGCGCCCGGTTTCCGTCAGTTCATACTCCACGCGGATGGGCACTTCGGGGAAGACTGTGCGCTTGACAAGCTTGTCCGCCTCGAGGACGCGCAGCGTGTTGGCGAGCACCTTCGTGGAGATGTCGGGAATCATCTTGCCCAACTGGTTGAAGCGCGTCTGGCCGCTCTCGCTCAGGACGAGGATGACGAGCAACGCCCACTTGTTGCCGAACCGCGCAATCACGTTGCGGACTGGACAAATCTCAATGATGGAATTTTTTTCAACTTTTTTCTTCATGCTAATCTGTTGGTTTTTACCAGAAGTGAACTTTTTGTTACCTGATAGGTATTTTGTAACCTCTTGTTTAGTAGATGGTTAATGTGTACTTTTGCAGTGTCGAAAAGAAAGCAGCTCGACGCTGCAAAGTTACTGATTAATTTTAGAACTCAAAAAATAAAGCAAGCATTATGAAGAAGTATTTTTCCATTTGTCTCGTAGCCGCTGCAACTTTGACAACGGCCTGCAATCCGAGCAACGAAAGCGCAATCTCTGAACCGACATTGGCCGACGACAGCACGGCCATCGTAAATCTTATCAACGGCACCTATCGCGACGCCCTGGCTGCCTCGAACGCCGGCAGTGTGGTGGCTGCCTACGCCAATGACGGTGTGGTGATGGGACCCGGCGCGCCGACGGCAGTGGGCAGTGAAGCACTCGCCGCCACTTATAGCGCCATATTCGATGCCGTAGGTCTCGACCTCAACTTCCATATCGACCAGATGCTTATCGGCAACCGCTATGCCTTTGTGCGTTCTGTCTCTACGGGAACGGCGACGATTGGCGAGACTGAGGCACGCGAGGACAACCGCGAACTGTTCATCGTGGAGCGCGACTCGGCTGACTGGAAAATTGCCCGCTATCTCTACAACAAGCAGGACACCTACAAGGCTGCCGATTCCACGGCTGTCACGGCTGTTGCCGACGCCGAAAACACGGCTGCCGACACCGCTGCTGTGGAGGCGCTTATCTCAACCTATCAGACCGCCCTCAACGCTTCGGATGCCGTTGCAGTGGCTGCGGTCTATACGACCGATGCCGTCGTGATGGGGCCTGGCGCACCGACTGTGAGCGGCAACGCCAATGTGCAGCAAATGTACGCCCAACTCTTTGAGGGCATGACGCTCAACCTGACCTTCCATATCGACGAAGTGGTGCTCGACGGCGAATATGGTTTCGTCCGCTCCCACTCCGACGGCGACGTCACGGCGGGCGACGCCACAGTGCCTTCGAGCTTCCGCGAACTTTTCGTCGTGAAGAAAGTGGACGGCGAATGGAAAATTGCGTGGTACGAATACAACCAGCCCAACCAACAGTAATCTGAAAAAATGAGCCTTATGAAAAGATTGATTTTCGCCATCTTGGTCAGCTTCAGCCTGACCGCCCCGGCGCAGACCGCCTCTTCCGCCGCCGATGCTTCCCTGCCGCTGCGCACCTTCCAGCAGCCCGACGGCTACAAAGGCAGCAGCATCCCCTATGGCGACAATGCCGCCGCAGGACATTACGTCCAAGCTGACGACGCACGCATCTATTACGAAGTCTATGGGCAGGGCGACCCCGTCGTGGTGCTCCACGGTGGCGGCGTAGGCTGCACCTACGAGATGGGCGAGTTCATCGACAGTCTGCAAAAGACCAACCTCGTCATTGCCGTCTCCACCCGCGGGCACGGCAAGTCGGAAATCGGTCACGTCAAAATCAGCCACGAACAACGTGCCAACGACGTCCTCGCTGTGATGGACGCCGTCATTCCCGGACGGTCTGCCGCCGTCATCGGCTTCAGCGACGGGGCATACTCCGCCTACAAACTCGCAGCCATGTACCCCTCGCGCGTGGAACGCCTCGTCGCCATCGGCGCAGGCGAGAACGTGCCCCAACTGCGCAAGATTGTGCCCAGCAAAGTGGACGAAATGCTCCAGCTCGACCCGCTCTTCATGAAGAAACAGCTCTCGCTCATGCCCGAACCTGAGCGGTTGCAGGACTACTGGAACGACTTCTACGAATTCTACAACCAACTCGTCGTGAGCAAAGCACTCCTCGGCAGCATCCAGTGCCCCGTCCTCGTGATGGCAGGCGAACTCGACCCCAACGCCCCGCTTGCTACGGTCATTGCCGCCTACCAGATGATACCCCACAGCCAGTTGGCCATCATTGCCAACGCCGGGCATCCCGCGTTCGTCGCCAACTTCCCCGCCGTCTGGGCAAACGTGAAGCCTTTTCTGGCGGCGGAAACCATCTGAAAAGATCTTTTCCGTAAAGTGGGTACACAGAACCTTAAAATCTATACAAAGCCTCTGCGCCCCTTGTCCTAATTTTGCATGTGTAACACAATGTACAATCCAGGTGGGCGCAGACTCGTATAGATAGTCCTGCCCACCGTAAAACAGAAAGGAACATTATGGAATACGTCACTTTGAACAATGGTATCACGATGCCAAAGTTGGGATTCGGAGTCTTTCAGGTTGAGGACGCCCTGCTCTGCCGTCAAAGTGTGGGCGAGGCTCTCGCCACGGGTTACCGCCTCTTCGATACAGCGGCAGTCTACCTTAACGAACAAGCCGTGGGCGAAGCCATCCGCGAGAGTGGAGTGGCACGCGATGACTGCTTTGTAACCTCAAAAGTATGGATTCAAGACATGGGCTACGAGGCCACATTGAAGGCTTTTGACCGTACGCTCCAGCGCTTGGCTATGGATTATCTTGATTTGTATCTGATACACATGCCTTTTGGTGACGTCTTTGGCACTTGGCGTGCCATGGAAAAAATCTATGCCGAAGGGCGCGTGAGAGCCATCGGTGTGTGCAATTTCCGCATTCCTCGTCTTGCTGACCTCATGTCTCATTTTGAAGTGGTGCCTGCTGTAAACCAAGTTGAGACACACATCTTCAATCAGCAAAAGGCAATGAACCGCTATGCGATTGCCCATGGCATCCACGTCGAAGCTTGGTCGCCGTTCGCCGAAGGTCAGCGCGGTTTCTTCACTCACCCTGTACTCGTTGCAATAGGGCAGAAGTATGGCCGTACTCCCGCACAAGTGGCATTGCGATGGCTGATGCAGCGTGACATCATCGTCATACCTAAATCGGTTCACGCCTTTCGCATCCGCGAGAATTTTATGGTGACAGACTTTACGCTCTCTGTTGAAGATATGGCGCAAATCGAAGCACTCGACATGGCCGTTCCTGTAGTGGGCGACTTCGATGATCCCGATTTTGTGACCGACCTCTGTAGTAGAAAGTACGACCTTTGAGTTGAATACCTTTTGTACCGTCTTTCAAAATGAATGATTTATGAAACGCTTGTTCTTTATCCTCCTGCTTCCCGCCCTTGTCGCCACTTTGGCCACCGCCTCGTGCAGCAAGGACGCTACAATCGAAGAGCCCTTGGCCGATGAAACCACTACCGAGACAGAAACCACAAAAACAGATACAACAGATACGACCATAACCACAAAAATCAACCTTATCGTGGGCGGCCAGCGATACACTGCCACGCTCGAAAACAACGGTGCGGCGCGCGACCTCCTTTCGCGCCTGCCGCTTGAGGTGACGCTCGAGGACTTCAACCGTACTGAGAAAATCTTCTATCCCGAGCCAGCCCTTTCGCTTGCCGACACGCCGCGTGGCTGCGCGCCCAAGGCTGGCGACATCACCATTTACCGCCCTTGGGGCAACATCGCCATCTTCTACAAGGATTGGCCCAACAGCAGCGACCTCATCCTCGTGGGGCATGTTGACGACGACGGACTGCGCGCGCTCCAGACGGCAGGTGACCTCGAAGGCGTCAGGTTTGAGGCGGCGGAGTGATGGAGCAAGAGCATAGAACACCAGGTGTAAGGCCCCTCCTTGGTACGTCAGCCCGTCTGTAGTGAAGAAATGCAGACAGACTGACGGCATTTTCACCACTAAATTTGGCAATCTCAAAGATAAGTCCTACCTTTGCACCGAAATTTAGAAAACAAGGAAGTTTTGTAATCCTCATCGGAGGGCAGAATACGACGAATGCCGGATAAGATGACTGGGTAAAACCAATCGCTTATCCGGCATTCTTTGTTTCTGCCGGGCGACCGCACGGGATTTGCAGACTTCCATCAAAAAGAAAACCCAAAACAAACTGTATGACCAACGACAGCATCGACCTCAGTACGCTAAACGTGTTCACCCTCTTCCGTCGCTACTTCATTCCCACCTTGCTCGGCATGCTCAGCATGTCTGCCGTGACGGCGATTGACGGCATTTTTGTGGGGCACGGCGTGGGCAGCGACGGTATTGCCGCTATTAACATCTGCATCCCCTTGCTCATGATATACACCGGCTTCGGACTCATGGTCGGCGCGGGTTGTTCGGTGGTGGCGTCCATCCAATTGTCGCGCGGCCAGCTCAAGGTGTCGCGACTCAACGTCACGCAGGCTATTCTCTTCGTTACGCTCGTGGCACTCGTCACGTCCGTCCTCCTCATGGTGTTTGCCGTCCCCACCGCCCGCTTCCTCGGCACGTCTCCCAGCCTGGAACCGCTCGTTGTCGACTACCTGCTGTGGTTCCTGCCTGCCATCGTGTTTGAAATGTGGAGCGCCGTGGCGCTTTTCATTATCCGCCTCGACGGGGCGCCCCGCTTTGCCATGATGTGCAGCGTCGTCCCCGCCCTTACCAACGTGGTGCTCGACTGGCTCTTTATCTTCCCCTTCCAGTGGGGCGTTATGGGTGCCGCTTTCGCCTCCACGCTCAGCATGATGGTGGGCGGCGTGATGGCCATTGTCTACCTCAGCCGCTATGCCCGCTACTTGCGCTTCATCCGCCTGAAGTGGAGTCCCAAGAGCCTGCGCCTCACGCGCCGCAACCTCGGCTATCAGTGCAGCATCGGCTTCTCTGCCTTGCTCGGTGAGGCCACTCTTGCCGTATTGATGTTCGTGGGCAACCAGGTGTTCATGCACTACC
Organism: Bacteroidales bacterium; assembly: GCA_030531095.1. GTDB lineage: Bacteria > Bacteroidota > Bacteroidia > Bacteroidales > Bacteroidaceae > Alloprevotella. The sequence continues at coordinate 7,968 of JAUNOO010000047.1, read as the reverse complement.
TCGGCGACGACGGCGTGGGCGCGTTCGGCGTGGCGTGCTACTACATGCCCTTCGTCTTCATGGTGGGCAACGCCATAGCGCAGTCGGCACAGCCCATCATCAGCTACAACTTCGGGCAGTCGCTCTTCCACCGCGTCGTGGCTGCCGAGCGCATCGCCTTGCTCACCGCCCTCCTGTGCGGACTTCTCGCCACTGCCGCCTTCACCTTCTTCCCCCACCTCCTCGTGGGGCTCTTCATCCGCCTCGACGGTGAGGCCGCCCGCCTGGCAGTGGCAGGTTTCCCCACCTATTCCGCCGGTTTCGTCTTCTTCATCCTCAACCTCGCCGTCGTGGGCTACTTCCAGAGCGTGGAGCGCGTGCGTCCCGCCACCGTCTTCGCCCTGCTGCGCGGACTCTTCTTCCTCGTGCCCTGCTTCATCATCCTGCCCCGCCTGCTCGGCACAACGGGCATCTGGGCAGCCCTTTCCTGCTCCGAAATGCTGACCACGCTTTGCGTCGTGGGGTATTTCCTTGCACGGCGACGCTGAATGGTCGCCCCCATATTTGCGCCCACTGCAGACCATTGCAGTGGGCGCTTTTTGTTTGAGGAAATGCAATCAGCTAGATGTGTGGCGAAAATAATTGTGCGAGATATATGATACATTGGAAAATAAATGTAAATTTGTCACGGAGATTTAAAACAGAAAGAATATTGAACGCGCAAGTCTTCTTCTGTGAAAATAAATCAAGCCCAGAATATTCACAAACTTAATACACGACGAATTTATGAAACATTTTCTACTATTCATTCTGATGGCCGCCTCGGCGATCGGTATTTCAGCGCAAGGCATAACTGCCTCAGACAGTGTTAACCCTACTGAAAATAGTGCTCCAACGGACATCACACCTGCTTCTATCAACTTCGAGGAAATTTCGCAGATAAAGTTGACTTCAATATACGGTTGTTCTGGCCTTTTCATGGGAACCACAGATGTGAAGGCCGGTTCCACATTCGACGCCACGGCTTGTAGTGTGGGAAATTTGGGAGACACACCCTTTAATGGCAAACTCTACATTGCCCTTGTTACGCATGAAGGGAACATTCGCGAAATACTCGGTTCTACAGATGTTTCCTTACGTGCCCAGAGTATCAATATGTTTTCCGACGTATTTCGTTGTATTTCCTCCGTGGATGCTGCCGACGATGATGTCGTGGTGCTGCTCAGTAAGGCACAAGATAGCACGAACTATCAGTTGGTCTATAGTGAGGATACCAATGTCATGGTGACCATCCCTGCGACAGGTTATACTCCGAGGACAGTAGATATTTCCTTTGATCTCGGTGAAGGTATAACCAGTTCGGACCCTTCTATGATTTATTTCGCAAGAAAGCTGGCCAGTTATAATGGCAAACCCCTCTACGGGTCTACCTATTCCGTGTGCATCAAGGTGCCAGAGGATTCCGAACTTTCCATTGTCCGTCTCAATGGTAAAAGGCAATCGAGACAATATGTTGACTCTACGCTTTTCGCCATTTATGCTTGTGCTGAAGATGCGTACATTTTCAAGGCACGCAGTTACACCGCCGATGAATTGATTGACCATGTAGATGTGGCCGTCAGCAAACCAGGTTCGCTCGAGAGCCAGATGGCCGAATATAATCCCGATGTTGTGCGAAGTATTACCGTGACTGGCGAAGTGGATCAGCGCGATTTCGTGTACCTTAACAAATCGGAGATTAGTGATATTGACATGATGGATACCAAAATTGTGTATCACTCAGATAATGAAATAGACTACAATGCTGATTGGATACCCCATTATGCTTTTGAGAACAACCTCTGTCTGAAGCGTTTTGTGATGCCGTGGAGTATTGTCGGCATAGGGTACGACGCCTTTAGTCTGACGGGGCTAAAAGAAATAACAATTCCCGTTTGGGTAGAGAATTATGGTCTCAATGTATTTGCTAATTGCCAATCCCTCGTCGACGTGACAGTGCTGAATCCTGAACCCGCTTTCATAAATTGGTGTGTCCTTATCGGTACGTTGCGCGAGTCGGAAAAAGGTACGCTCCATGTGCCCGCAGGAAGTGCCGCCGCCTACCGTGCCGCCTCCGAGTGGGGCGACTTCACCTACATTGTGGAGGACGCTGAGGATATATATGCCAAATATAGTGATATATATACCAGCATTGATGCCGTAGAGACAAGTGCCGCCGAAGCAGGCGTCACCGTCAACGGGCGCACCATCAGTGTGGCTGACGCGGAGCGCATTGCCGTATACAATGCCGAAGGTAAATGCGTGAGCCGCAGCGCCAAGACTACTGTTGATCCAGGCTTCTACATCGTAGTCGTTGACGGCAAGAGCGTGAAGGTCGCGGTGAACTGAAGTTATTGTTTTGGCAATGACAAACGTGACGCAGTGGATTTCTACCTGCAAATTGTCAGTGTCGCGATTTTGTATAGGAAACGCCAGCGCACACCGCGCTGGCGTTTGCATATGAAAAAGCAGCTGCGAATCATTGCGATTGCAGCTGCTTTTGCGTTGGGGTACCCGGACTCGAACCAGGAAAGACAGGACCAGAATCTGTAGTGTTGCCAATTACACCATACCCCAATCTGGATTTGTTATCGAGATGCCCTCTCGAACACGGGTGCAAAGGTAGGGCTTTTCGGCGAACAGACAAAATTTTCGGTGTCTTTTTTCGTATTTGGGGCGATTTTTCTTGAAATATCGTGGGAATGAGTGGGCTTAGGCTTGTGGGAAAAGGCGGAAATTGCAGTCGGTTGGCGTTTGCGGGGCGGGGAAAAGTGGGTTCGGACGCAGCGTGAGGGTGGGGCGCAGACGACTCGCACGCAGACGTTTGGGCTTAAAACCTAAAAATCAAAAAAAAGAAGGCACATTTGGAGGGTAGTTTTTCAGTAATCGGAGAAATCATTTTAACTTTGCAGGGCATTATAGACATCTCTATTATATATATGAAGGAAACCCCGGAACTCGTAAAATCCATCATCGAAGGTATTCAGGAAAAGAAGGGCCGCAGCATCGTGGTGGCCGACTTAACTAAGATTGTCACTGCTCCCTGTGAGTATTTCGTCATTTGCACTTGCGGTTCGCCGCAGCAAGTCGACGCCGTTACAGACTCTGTAGAGGAATTTTCAGCCAAACGCACGTCGGAGAAGCCGTCCGCCATCGCCGGACGCGACAACAGCGTGTGGGTCGCCATGGACTACGGCACGGTCATGGTGCATGTCTTCGTGCCGGAAATGCGTGAGTATTACGACCTGGAGCATCTGTGGGACGATGCCGCGCTCCAGCATTTGCCCGACTTGGACTAATCGCGCAAGATGGCTTGCCCGCTTCCGTACGGGAGTGAGGGCGGCACAATTTTTCAGAAAACAAGAAACTCAAATGAGCGAACAGAATAAGAAAACAAATATGCCGCGGTTCAACCTGAACTGGCTCTATATTATCATCATCGCCGGTCTCGCCATCATGCTCTTTCAGGGGCAGGGCTCCTCGTCGAGCGTGAACAAGGAGGTGAGCCTGACGCAGTTCCGCACCTATCTGGAGCAAGGCTACGCCAAGGAGGTCATCATCAACAAGACCGACGGGACGGCGCGTATGGTGCTCAAGCCCGAGGCCGACAAAATCCGTGCCGTCTTCAATGAGGGCATGGACCGCACGGGCAATTCGCCGACGGTGACCACCAAAGGCCCGTCGGACATCGACAAGCTCGGCGACACGGTCGACTCGTATGGCGTGCAGCTCACCTATGAGGAGTCCAACAACTTCTTCCTCAGTCTGCTCGGCAGCCTGCTCCCCGTGTTCCTTCTCGTGGGACTCTGGTTCTACTTCATGCGCCGCATGAACGGCGGCAGCGGTGGCAACTCGTCGGGCATCTTCGGCGTGGGCAAGAGCAAGGCCCGCCTTTTCGAGAAGGGCAACGGCGTGCACGTCACGTTCAAGGACGTGGCGGGGCAGGAAGGTGCCAAGCAGGAGGTGCAGGAAATTGTGGACTTCCTGAAGAACCCCAAGAAATACACCGACCTTGGCGGAAAAATCCCCAAGGGCGCATTGCTCGTAGGCCCTCCGGGAACAGGCAAAACGTTGTTGGCGAAAGCCGTAGCCGGCGAGGCCGACGTGCCTTTCTTCTCGATGGCAGGTAGCGACTTCGTGGAGATGTTTGTGGGCGTCGGCGCCAGCCGCGTGCGCGACCTCTTCCGCCAAGCCAAGGAGAAGGCGCCCTGTATCATCTTCATCGACGAAATAGACGCCGTGGGACGCTCCCGCGGCAAGAATCCTGCCTTCGGCGGCAACGACGAACGCGAGAATACCCTCAACCAGTTGCTCACCGAGATGGACGGCTTCGGCTCGAACTCGGGCGTCATCATCCTCGCCGCCACCAACCGCGTGGAAATACTTGACCCCGCCCTGTTGCGCGCCGGCCGTTTCGACCGCCAAATCCACGTCGACCTGCCCGAACTGGCTGAGCGCGTGGCTATTTTCAACGTCCACCTCGCGCCGCTCAAGCTCGACAAGAACCTCGACGTCGACTTTCTCGCCCGCCAGACGCCGGGCTTCTCGGGTGCCGACATCGCCAACGTCTGCAACGAAGCCGCCCTCATCGCTGCCCGCCACAACAGTCCGACGGTGGGCAAGCAGGACTTCCTCGACGCCGTGGATCGCATCATCGGCGGACTGGAAAAGAAGTCGAAAGTGATGACGCAAGAGGAGAAGCGGACTATCGCCATCCACGAAGCTGGTCATGCTTCCGTGTCGTGGCTGCTCAAGTATGCCAACCCCCTTGTCAAAGTCACCATCGTGCCCCGCGGTCAGGCGCTCGGCGCGGCGTGGTACTTGCCCGAGGAGCGCAGCATCACAACGAAGGAGCAGATGCTCGACGAAATCTGTGCCACCCTTGGCGGACGTGCTGCCGAAGAACTCTTCACGGGTCACATTTCGAGCGGTGCGCTCAACGACCTGGAGCGCGTGACGAAGCGCGCCTACGGCATGGTGGCTTATATGGGTATGAGCGACGAACTCTCCAACTTGTGCTACTACAACAACCAGGAATACAACTTCACCAAGCCTTACTCGGAGAAGACCGCCGAGAAGATTGACGCCGAGGTGAAGAAACTCATCTCTGAACAGTACGAACGCGCCAAGCAAATCCTGAGCGACAACGCCGCCAAGCACGCTGACCTCGCCCAGATTCTGCTCGACCGCGAAGTCATCTTCACCGAAGACGTGGAGCACATTTTCGGCAAGCGTCCCTGGAAGAGCCGCGCCGACGAAATCATGGAAGAGGAGCAGAAGGCTGCCGAGGAGGAGAAGTCCAACGAGTCAGAAGTGGCTTACGACGCCGAACACACTTCGTCCACCGCCAGCGTGAACGCTGCCGACGAAGCCGCTGAGTCTGCCGCCGACGCTGCAGAAACTCCTGCCACTGAAGCCGCTGAGGCTGAAGAAAATACAGTTGAGGCTGAAAAGCCCGCTGCAGAGTCTGCGGACAAAGCCGCCGACGGCGAAAACGATAAAGAAAAGAAGGAGGACTGACGTATGAAGAACCTCGTGTTGCGTAGCCTTACCGGCATTTTGTTTGTGGCCCTGCTCGTGGGCTGTATTGTGGGGGGCGACCTGTCGTTCTTCATCCTCTTCAATCTGGTCACGCTCCTGACCGTATGGGAGTTCTGCCACATCATCAACAAGAGCGGCATGGCCAGCATCAACCCCATCATCAATGTGGTGGGGGCGCTGCTCATTTTCTGGACGTTCCGCCAGCTCAACACGGGTGAAGTGGACGACCGCTCCGCGATGTTGCTGCTCACACCCTACCTTACGCTGCTCATTCTGCTCTTCGTGTTTGAACTGTTCCGCAACGCCAAAACACCCATCCAGAACTGGGCCTTCTCGGTGCTGTCGCACGTCTACATCGGCTTGCCGTTTGGCATCCTCTGCACCCTGGCCTATCATCAGGGCATGTCCGCCAACGGCTACGACTTCGCCATCCCCCTCGCCGTCTTCATCTTCCTGTGGACGAACGACACGGGCGCCTACTGCACCGGCAGTCTCTTGCACAAGTACTTCCCCGCCAAACTCTTCCCCCGCATCTCGCCCGCCAAGACGTGGGTCGGTTCCATCGGCGGTGGCGTGCTCTGCCTCGTTGCGGCGTGGATTATGAGCGAAAGCTTCGCCCGTCTGACGCTTTGCGAGTGGATAGGCTTCGGTCTTGTGGTTTGCATCTTCGGCACACTGGGCGACTTGGTGGAGAGCCTGATGAAGCGCAAACTGGGCATCAAGGACAGCGGCCACATCCTTCCGGGCCACGGCGGAATGCTCGACCGCTTCGACTCCTCCCTCCTCGCCATCCCCGCTGCAGCCGCCTACTTCGGACTCATCGAGGCCTTCGCCCGCCTCTGACAGAAAGCATAGCCGCCAGGCAGGACAATGCGACCAGTATGCGTTGAACTGCCTGGCGGTTTTTCTTTTTCTGTAAAATAATCTCTCCTCACAAAACGCTTATCCCTCAAAACTCCCGCCCAAAATGTGGCAGATTTTCTCCAGAAAAAACAAATCCGCCGGTCAAACCACGCCGCGCAACCGCCGCAACCTGCGCATCCTGCTCGGTGGGGTAGGGACGGTGCTCGTTCTCGCCATTGTCGTCTTCGTCTTCAACCGTCCCGGCGTGGCAGAGTATGAAATCACCGACCAGCTCGGCGGCAACATCTTCCCCTCCGCCATCCTTTCGGTGGCGACGACCGACGCCGACATCATCACGCCCGTCGATTCGCCCTACGTGGGCAACCCCAAGTCGTGCATCGCCATAAAGGTGAAGTCCGGTCGCCCCAATTCGATGGTGCGCATCGAACTTGCCGAGACGCCCTTCTACGCCACGTCCGTTTCCACCTTCGTTCTGCCCGAGGCCAATACGCTCTACACCATCTACCCCGACATCCTCTGGCGCTACGACGCCCTCCGCAACAACGCGCAGGCTGAGCCCATCAGCGTGGTCGCCAATGTGGAGATGAACGGTAAGACCTTGGGCCAGCGCATGCGCACCTTCTCGGTGAGGAGCATCAACGAATGTCTGCTCGGCTACCTCCAGCAACTCCCCAACGGCGGCACGCGCTTCGTGAGCACCCGCCTTTTCTTCGCCGCCTACGTCAACGAGGAAAATCCCCTCATCGACACCGTGCTCCGCGAGGCGCTCAACACCCGCATCGTGCGCCGCTTCCTCGGCTACCAGTCGGGCACGGCGGAGTCGGTCGACAAGCAAGTCTATGCCCTGTGGAACGTGCTCCAGAAGCGCAATTTCAAGTACAGTTCCATCTCCTACTCCAGTCTTTCGAGCAACGTCGTCGTGGCACAGCGCGTCCGCACCTTCGAGGATGCCCTCAACGCTTCACAAATCAACTGCGTGGACGGCAGTGTGCTCTTCGCCTCCCTGCTCCGCGCCATCAACATCACGCCCGTGCTCGTCCAGACCCCCGGCCACATGTTTGTGGGCTACTACACCGACGCGTCTCGCAAGGACTTGACCTTCCTCGAGACGACGATGATAGGCGATGTGGACCTCGACGACTATTTCCCCGAGGAGAAGCTCGACTCGACGATGGCAGGCCGCTCGCAGGGCGAAATGTCGCGCCTCACGTTCGAGAAGTCAAAGGAATATGCCGCCCGCGAGTACCACCGTTGCGAGGCCGACGTCAAGGCCAACAAGCCCGGCTACATGTTTGTGGAAATCTCGAAGGGCGTGCGCCGCAGCGTCCAGTCGATAGGACGATAAGCATAGCGCGAGCGCAGACCATAAAACGTGGAAGTGCAGCCCCCTCCAATGGGAAGCGCACTTCCACGTCTTGTTTTCAACCCGCCACTGTTTTTTTCAGAACTTTCGCCATTGATTTCACGACTTTGACCAGAGCAAACAGACACTATCCAGAACAATGAAAAATTAGTCCAGAGCTTTTGAAAAAAAGTCCTGAGCTT
>JAUNOO010000137.1 GCA_030531095.1 Bacteroidales bacterium | reverse complement strand
CGTCTGGCTACGACCGACATGAACCAATTGAAGCACGATGTCCTCCCCTTCGTCCGCAATCCCCGCGAACTCGACATTTGGTCGAACGACTACTTCCTCCAACTGTCTGATATGATGACCGTGATGGACGGAACGCGCTGAGCGGTCTTCTGCGCCGGGCGTCTGGTATTCGCCTTGCCCCGCCCCGATTTTCGCCCAGAACTTCTTCCGCCACACAATAAAACGCGGGCTTTTGCGTTTTCTACCTTAGACAATATTGTCTCAACTCCCAAAACTGGAACTACGTCTCTCATGCCTTTTGCCCACCCCATAAGCGAATTTTCTTGCGGTACGCTCTCCCGTCTGTGGCGGGGGCTGGCGCTGCTCTTGCTGATTCTGCCGCTTGGCGGGGTGGTGACGGCTGGGGCGCAGGAGCGAAAGGTGCAGAACAAGCCTTTCATCGACGAGCGCCGCTTCCATTATGGTTTCACCATCGGCCTGCACGACCAGGGCATCAACCTCGTGAACAACGGCTACATCGATGCCTCTACGGGCGAGCAGTGGATGGCGACGAACGATAAGCACAACTATGGTTTCAGCGTGGGCGTGCTGGGCGAGTGGCGGCTCAACCGCTACTTGGCGCTGCGCCTCATTCCCTCGCTCCACTTCGGCAGCAAGCACATCGCGTTCCGCAACCTCAACACGGGGGCGACGGCTACGCAGGACATGAAGTCGTGCTACGTGGGCTTGCCCCTCGACCTCAAAATCAGTGCGCCGCGCTTCAACAACTACCGCCCATACGTGGTTGCAGGCATCGCGCCGCTCTACGACCTCACGACGGGCAAGCACTCCCAGTTGCGCACGAAGCCGCTCAACCTCATGTTTGAGGTGGGACTGGGCTGCGACTTCTATCTGCCCTTCTTCAAACTCATTCCTGAACTGAAATTCTGTTTCGGTCTGGCGAACGTGCTGGAAAAAGACCGCTCCGACCTGCTCGACACGACGCAACTCGTATTCACCGAAAGCGTAGACCGCGCCACGGTGTCGATGGTGGTGCTGTCGTTCTACTTTGAGTGACGGCAGACGGATATTGAAATAGTTTTACCCCACACAAAAAGAGGATGCCTTCGTTGTCGAGGCATCCTCTTTGTCGTTTATGTGTTGGTCAGTCCTTTATGAATAAGGACTTCTTTCAGTTGTTGTCCTGGATGGAATTGCAGTCGAGGTTGAAACCGTTCTTGTCGATTTTGCCGCCCTTCTCGATGACGATGCTGTCGACGTGCGAGTCGGCAGTCAGCACCCACATGCCGCAGATGGTGGCGGAGGTGGACTTGGCAGCGTTGGCATTGTCGAACGCGCCCTTCCAGGTGACGTTGGCATTGACCTTCACCGTGGCGGTGCTGTATTCGTCGGCCTTGACGTCGCCTTCGTAGGTGGCTGCCTTCTTGTCGGTGGCGAGGATGAGGTTACCCGTGCCACCTTTGGTCTGCCACTGCTTGTTGTAGTTCACGACCATCAGCACGCCGCTCGGAACGGTGAGTTCAACGTCCTTCAGCGTCACGGTGCCAGTCGTGTTCGTCGGCACTTCCACGAGCGGAGTGTTCTCGCCGGTGAGCGTCAGCTTGCCGCGGTTCACGTCGACCACGCCCTCAAAGCCTTCGGCGTCGCCCGAGCCGCTCTGCAGAATCATGATGCCGCGCAGGGACGAGCCCGAAGTCAGGTTGCAGTCGTTGAACGTCAGGAAGTTGCTGCCTTCGATGACGCCCGCCTCGCCCTGAGTGCTGAGACCCGTGGCGCCCGTCACGGTGATGTTGCCCGTGGAGTATGCCACCGCGCTGTTGTAGCCGGAAGTCGTATAGTTTCCGCCCTCCACCGTCACGGTGCCGCCGCCGCGGTCAGTGGCAATGACCGAACAGCTGGTGCCCTGCGTGGTGATGTTGAGGTTCTTGGCGTTGATGATGCCGCCGCCCGTGGCGTGGAGACCGCGCGAGAGGCTGCTCTCGCTCGTGATGGTCACGTCGCTCACGTTGATGGTGCCGCTGTTGTAGGCCATGATGCCGTTCACGCCGCTGACCTTCGACTTGATGGTGCCGCCCTTCATGTTGATGACGGTGCCCTCGCCGGCAGCGTAGACTGCCGAGTTTGTGCCGCAAAAGCTGCTGCCGTCAGAGTCCTGGGTGTTGCCCTCAAACTTCTCGATGGTGCAGTTGGTCATCGTGAACGTGCCGCCTTTCACCTGCACGGCGTTCTCGTCGGAGTTGGTGGAGGTATAGGTCTTTCCCTCAACCGCGTTTGTGCCTTCGGTCTGGGAGTAGCCCGTCGGGCTGGCTGCGCCTTCCTGAAGGTGATTGCCGGGACCGCCGCCACCAGGACCGCCACCAAAGCCGCCCGGAGGAGGACCGGGAGGAGGGTCACCGGGACCACCGCCGAAACCGCCCGGAGGAGGACCTTGAGGAGGACCAGAAATAGAATCGTTGGCCGTTACCTGCGCCAAGGCTGCCGTCGTGCAGCACGCCAGGAGTGCCAAGCCCAAGAGAATTCGCTTTGTCTGCATAGCTCAATCTTTCTTTTAGTTGTTAAAAATGGAGGCCGCACGGGGCAGTCTCGCCGTTTGTTGGCACAAATATAGGCATTCGTATTGTACGGGACAAATGAAATCCACAAATAGACCGATTTAATAGACGAACAAGAGGGCGCGCGTCGTCCTATCCCTCTATATATGAATGAGAAAAGCCATCAAAAATTAGTCCTGAGCTTTTGCTGCTAAGTCCTGAGGTTTTGACTAC
>JAUNOO010000046.1:9156-14743 GCA_030531095.1 Bacteroidales bacterium | reverse complement strand
GAAAGAGAGTCCTACGTTTATCCTTTCCATTATCAACTGCAAACTTAGAGCTTTTTGAAATTAGTCCTGAGCTTTTTCAACTTAGTCCTGAGCTTTTGGGGAAGTATCTCAGGACTAATTTTCAAAAGCTCAGGTGCAGGGTTTGAGGGCACTGGTCAAAGTTGAAAAGCAAAGGAGAAAGTGGGCGGTTCGCGGCGGGGCAAAAAGAAAGCCCCAACCGGACTTCTGGAAAGGAGGGTTCCGGTTGGGGATGAGTGATTTTCCGTTCAGCACAAGCGCGGACGGGCGTCCTTTATGCGCCGCCGAGTTTCGTCTTGTAGGCGAGGGCGTACATGCGCATTTGCTTTATCATGGCAAGCAGGCCGTTGCTGCGGGTGGGCGAGAGGTGTTCGGTGAGGCCGATGTCGTTGATGAAGTGGAGGTCGGCGTTGAGGATTTCGTCGGGCGTGTGGCCGCTGACCACGCGGATGAGGAGCGAGACGATGCCCTTGACGATGAGGGCGTCGCTCTCGGCGCGGAAGGTGAGGATGCCCTCGTGCTCGTCGCACACGAGCCATACGCGGCTCTGGCAGCCGTCGATGAGGTTCTGTTCGGTCTTCTCGGCGGCAGGCAGGGGTTCCTGTTCTTCGCCGAGGTCGATGAGGAGCTGGTAGCGGTCCATCCAGTCGTCGAGTTCGGAGAACTCTTCGATGACTTCGGCTTGTAATTCGTTGATAGTCATATGTCTGTTTTGCGTGTTTGGAATTTCGCGAAGAGGGTTCTGCCGCCGCGGCGTAGGCCTTATGAGGTGCGGCAGGGCGGCGGGGGCGGCTTACATTTCCTCAGAAAGGAGTTGGAGGAGCGTCTGGCCGACGAGGCGGAGATTCTCGGGCGAGATGTTCTCGGGCGTGTCGGACGTGGTGTGCCACGTGACGCCGAAACTGTGTTCGCTGCCCTCGATGTAGGGGATGATGTCGACGGTGGGGATGCCGGCAATTTGGTTCATGGACAAGTGGTCGTCCGTGGCATAGGCGCCGTTCTGGCGGACAAAGAGGCTCGAAGCACCGACGGCGGCGGCAGTGTCCCAGATGCGCGCCACGAGGCCTTCGGCGAAGCGGAGCGAGAAGCCTTCGTAGCAGAAGCGCGCGTCGCGGCCGCCCACCATGTCGAGGAGTACGCCGTAGCGGGCGCGGTAGCCCGAGGCGAGGGCCTGTTCAGCCCAATACTGTGAACCGAGGCACCAGTCGAGTCCCTGGTCGTCGCCCGTGCCCCAGTAGGGCGCGCCGTAGTCCTCAGCGTCGAAGCAGACGAAGTCGATGCCCACGGCGGGATTGAGTTGCGGGAGCAAGCGCGCCAGTTCGAGCATGACCGCCACGCCGCTGGCACCGTCGTTGGCTGCCATGACGGGTTCGCGGTGGCGCGCGCTGTCGGGGTCAGCGTCTGCCCAGGGACGGCTGTCCCAGTGGGCGGCAATGACGACGCGCTCTTCCGCTTCGGGTTTGTAGGCGGCGATGATGTTGCGGCCGTCGAGCGACTTGCCGTCCCATCCCGTGAACGTGTGGCGCTGCTCGGTGACCTCAAGGCCGCGGCGGCGGAACTCGGCAACGATGTAGTCGCCGCATTGGCGGTGCGCCTCCGAGTTTGGCACGCGCGGGCCGAAGTCGCACTGCGCCACGATGGCGGCGTAGGCAGAGTCGGCGTTGAACTTGACGGCGGTGAGCTGCGTGCCCGAAGTGGCAGTGTCGGCGGCATCGTCGGACGCGGACGACTTGTTGGACTTGCACGCCGTCAGTCCGAGGGCGGTGGCGGCGAGCAGTGCAGCGGGGAGGATGTGGAGAAGCTTATGGGGCATAGGGTTTGTCGGGTTGTGAGAGGGGAGTTTTTTCGATAAGTAGTCTATTTGGCGGCAGCCGATGGGGCGCGGTGGCAGAGATGCCTGCTGCGCCGCGCGTGCTCAGTGCTTGTACGTCCGTTTGGGGTTCTTGGGGAACCAGCCTTTGCGGACGCGCTCCTCCTGCTCGAAGAGTTCCTTGATGGTCCAGAGGGAGGAGAAACCCACGATGCCGCAGAGCGCGCTCCAGAAGAGGTCGGCGATGAAGAGTGCGCCGGCAGCGCCTGCCAGTCCGACGATGAGGAACACCCACCACAGCCGCGTGCCGTAGTAGTACTCGGCCTTGATGACGATGGGGTGGAAAATTCCGATGACTAAGAAGGTGGCAAGACCAAGGAGGAGGCCCTCGAAGTGTAGCATGGCGTGTCGGGGGAGTTTAGGTGGGGCGGGGAATGATTATATATATTTACGGTATGCGGGCCACAGGCAGAACAATGCGTCCGCGCTGTGTCCCGCGCCTTTATGTGGGAGGAATTATTCTTCCTTCTTGCGCCGTCCGCGCCGCTTGGGCTGTGGCGCGACTTCGCCGTCGTCGGGGTCGTCCACCACGTGCGGTTCGCGTCGGCTGTCGGCAAACTCGCGTGCCGCCTTCATGTCGGGTTCGTCGTCGCTGGCGTTGACGATGATGGGTACCTGGCGGGTGAAACTCTGCTCGAGCGAGATGAGCGTTTCGGTGGAGATGACGCCCTTGATTTCCTGGATGGTGTTGTTGAGCAACGTCATGAGGTGCTCGTTGTCGCGCGAGTAGAGCTTGACGAGCATGGTGTAGTTGCCCGTGGTGAAGTGGCACTCCACGATTTCGGGAATCTTGAGCAGTTGTGCGGCGACCTCCTTGTACATGGAGCCGCGTTCGAGCGTGATGCCCACGTAGGTGCAGGTGCTGTAGCCGATGTGTTTGGGGTTGACGTTGTATCCCGACCCGGTGATGATGCCGGCCTCCGTGAGCCGCTGAACGCGCTGGTGGATGGCGGCGCGCGACACGCCGCACACTTCTGCCACGTCCTTGAACGGGACGCGGGCGTCGACCGAGATGATTTGCAGGATTTTCAAATCCAGTTTGTCAACTTTCTTCATTGCTTGTGCAGATGTTGGTTTTTAGAGAAATCTTATAGAGCCGCGGCCGACCGCCAAACTGCCTTTCTTCCGTGCCGTTTGCCCGTCGTCCGAATAATGCAAAGGTACGTAATATTTTATACAATCTGTCGATTTCGACCCGCAAAAAAGAACAAAAAGTACAGAACAAACCCTCCAGCAGGGCAAAAAACGACAATTTGCTGCTTTGGCAAATATGAAAGGTATAAAATTGCGCCCCCGAAGTCCTTATCTTCGGGGGCGCAGTATGTGGCCGTGAAATCCTTTGCCTCAGAACTTCACTGAGCCGTTGTATTGCACCTGGCTCATGACGCGGATGAAGTTTCCGCCCCAGAGTTTGCGGAGGTGTTTGGGCGTGAGCCCTTCGGCGAGGAGGAGTTGCGTGAGTACGTTGTAGTCGGCGGGTGATTGGAGGCCGCGGATGCCGCCGTCGCCGTCAAAGTCGGAGCCGATGCCGACGTGGTCGATGCCTGCCACGTCGACCATGTGCATGATGTGCGCCACGGCGTCGCGTATGGAGGCCTCGCCGTCTTCGCGGAGGAAGCCGGCGTAGAAAGTGGCCTGTGCCACCCCGTCCTTGGCGGCGAGTGTGCGGAGTTGGTCGTCGGTGAGGTTGCGCTGGTGGTTGCAGAGCGCGCGCGCCGAGGAGTGGGAGCAGATGACGGGCGATGTGGAGCGCGAGAGTACGTCGTAGAACGTCTCTTCGGAGGCGTGAGAGAGGTCAACCATCAGTCCCGTGCGGTTCATTTCCTGCACCACCTCGCGGCCGAAGTCGCTCAGTCCGCCGTGTTCGCGGTTGGAGCGGCTGGCAGCGTCGCAGATGTCATTGTCGCCGTTGTGGCAGAGCGTGATGTAGATGACACCGTCGCGGCGGAAGCGCTCGATATTGGAGAGGTCGCGGCCAATGGCATAGCCGTTCTCGATGCCGATGAGGATGGCCTTCTTGCCGGCGGCTTTGGCGGCGAAGATGTTTTTTGGCGTCAGCGCCAGTTGGGCACCGTAGGTCCGTTTCACCATCAGTTTGATGGCGGCGATGAGGTTGTCGGCGCGCAACGTGGCGTCGGCAAGTTCCTCCACGCTGCGTCCGCCCTGCGGCAGGTAGGCCGCCATGACGGCAGCGTCGAGTCCGCCCTCGGTCATGCGGTGGAGGTCCACGCGGACGTCGTCGCGGCGGACGGCGAGGTTTGCCCCCTTGTCGAACCACATGGGTGTGTCGCAGTGGGAGTCGATTGTGACAAATTCCTGGTGGAGGCCTTTCGTGAAGCGGAAGTTTTCAGCCTTCTCCACGAAGTAGTTGAAGAGCGGAGCCATGCAGCGGCGCTCGTCGTCGGCATAACATTCAGGGTGCCACTGCACGCCGAAGATGGTTTTCCATTCGGTGCTCTCGACGGCTTCGACCACGCCGTCCGCCGAGCGGGCTGTCACCTGCAGGCGCGGACCGGGTTCGTCGACCGCCTGATGGTGGAACGAGTTGACGCAGAAGTCCTCGCCCAGCAGCTTGTGGATGAGCGAGCCGGGCTCGCTGTGGACGCGGTGGGTGGAAATTTGGCGCGGCGCGTCCTGACTGTGCTTGATGAGAGCCACGTCTGCGGGCATGCCGCGTCGGATGTCCTGGTGAACACTGCCGCCGAGCGCCACGGCGAGCACCTGTATGCCGCGGCAGATTCCGAAAATCGGGATGTTTCGGTCGTACGCCAGACAAGTGAGGAGCAGTTCGCAATAGTCGCGCGGGGGATTGATGCTGTGGAGTTCGGGAATGGGGTCTTGCCCCATGCAGAGCGGGTTGATGTCACCGCCGCCCGAGAGGAGCAGACCGTCGATGCGGTCGAGGAGCGACGTGAGCAGGACGCGGTTGGTCGTGGGCGGGATGACTACGGGAATGCCTCCCGCCTGTTCGATGCTGCGGTAATAACCTTCGGCCAGTTCGCAGCCCTTTTCGCCGAAGTTTCCGGTGATGCCGATGAGGGGTCGCGTCGCGTGGTTGGGAAAATGGTCGGTGACGGCCCGGTACTCGGACTTGAAATCGAAGACGTTCATAGTGGTGAAGCAGTTATGTTTGAGAAAGAGACGCCGCCGCGCGGGACGTGCCGGAGGATATGCGGGCGGAAGATAGGGCCGCCGTCGCTCCCGTCGCCAGATTTGGGCGCAGGAGCAAAGGGGCGCGCCGACCGGGCGCAGACGTTTCTTATGTTGGTGCGGTGCGGAGGGGTCGTGCCGCCAGTTTGCTGCGCGATGTCGCCCGCCGCTTTTCCGCATAATGCAAAGTTAATCAATATTTGTGCAACGCGTCGGTCTGCAGGCGCAAAAAAATGGCGGGCGGGGCTGAAATTGCCGCAGTGGGCAGCGGCGCCGTCACGGTGACGTTCGAGGCGGCGGAATGAACGCGGACTGACGGCGAACGAGACGCGACAGACGGAAAGCGCTGAGGGGCGGAAGATAAGCCCCTCGGCGCTTTTCTTGTTTCTGCTCCAATTTTTTAGAATTGCCAATTGTCCTTTTGAATGTCCGCCCCGAAAAATCGCATTTTTGGCTTGGATTTTAAAGCACTGATTCAGAACCTTTTAAATCTTCGCCAAAGGGAAATCCAAAAAAGTCCAGGGCTTTGTACTAAAAAGTCCTGAGCTT
>JAUNOO010000046.1:0-9146 GCA_030531095.1 Bacteroidales bacterium | reverse complement strand
AATTTTCAATAGCTCAGGACTAAGTGGGCAAAAGCTCAGGACTAATTTTTCATTGCACGGGCGAGGGCGACTGAATTTGTGGACGGGCTTTGAAAACGCGATGTGGCAGCGCCGCAACCCGAGGACAGCCCTGCCTTCTCGCACAAGAAGTGTTAAATTATTACGTTTGGAGGTTTCGACCGCGACAAATGTTGTAATTTTGTACGAATTTCCGGTGCTTCGTGCCTGATTGAGGGGCGTGGAGCGCCCAAGTTATTATTGTTTATGCCTAAAAGAAAAAAGAGAAGCGGCGGCACACTGAATACGGTGACTTCGTGCATCAGTACGACGATGGTACTCATCCTGCTCGGCACGGTGGTGTTGTTTGTGACGATGGCTGTAAATTTCAGTCGCGCTGTGAGCGAGAACTTTACGGTAGAGGTGATGCTCGACGACAGCATTTCGACGGAAGCCCTGGCACAGCTCAAGGCCGACATCATGGTGCAGCCCTATACGAAGCAGGTGAACTACATCTCGAAGGAGGAGGGCACGCGCGAACTGATGAAGGACCTTGGTGCCAGTCCGGAGGAATTCCTCGGCGGCAGCCCCATCCCCGCCGAATATGAGGTGTTCCTCAATGCCGAATATGCCAACAAGGATAGTCTGGCACGCTATATGCCGATACTACGTGGGCACGAAGACGTGAAGGAAGTGGTCTATCCGCTCGAAGTCATTGACATGACCAACCGTACCATCAGTGTCATATCGGGCGTGCTGCTCGTTGTGGCGGTGCTGCTGGCGTGCGTGTCGTTCTCCCTCATCAACAACACGGTGAGGATGGGCATTTATGCGCAGCGCTTCTCGATTCAGACCATGAAACTGGTGGGCGCGAAGTGGAGCTTCATCCGCCGTCCGTTCATGGTGAAGGCCTTCTGGATAGGGCTGACGTCGGCAGTCATTGCCGGCGGTTTGCTGCTGGGCGGCATGCAGGCCCTCGTGCGGCTCAACGGCAACAGCGAGTTTGAAGTCGTCACCCCGATGGTGATGGCCGTGACGCTGGGGACGGTGTTTGTGGCAGGCCTGCTGCTGACACTGCTCTGCACGTTCTTCTCCGTCAACCGCCACCTGCGAATGTCGAACGACGACGTCTATATGAAGTGACCGCGAGGGGTACTCCTTATTATATATAGGTAGAGAAGAGTTTGCGGATTCAGTCAAAGAAAAATCAAAGCTATACACATACAAAATTATGAGCAACAAGAAAGTATTTGCGTTCAGTCGCACCAACTTCATCCTGCTGGCCATAGGCATGGCCGTGGTCATCATTGGTTTCATCCTGATGTCCGGACCAGGTTCAACCGAAAGCCAGTTTAACGCCGACATTTTCAACGCGCGCCACATCAAGGTGGCTCCGATTGTGTGTCTTGTGGGCTATCTCTTTATGATTTACGCCATCATCCGCAAGCCGAAGGACGGCGCAGGCAAGGCAGAACAGAAAGAGGCTGACAAAGCCTGAACAACACACGGAAACGACAGACATACAGACAGATAGACACACACTGAGAGGAATATGAATACATTCGAAGCACTCATATTGGGCCTGCTGCAGGGGCTCACCGAGTATTTGCCCGTGAGCAGTAGCGGTCACCTGACCATCGGCTCTGCCATCTTCGGCGTGGACGCCGACCAGAACATGATGTTCACCGTGGCTGTCCACGTTGCCACCGTGCTGAGCACCATTGTCGTGCTCGGCGGCGAGATTTGGCGCATCCTGCGCGGCTCGTTCGCCCGCCCAGCCGGCGGAAAGGGACTGGCCTACCTGAACGACGACCAGCGCTACGTGCTCAACATCGTGGTGTCGATGATTCCCATCGGCATCGTCGGCGTGTTCTTCAAGGACTGGGTGGAGGACATCTTCGGCGCAGGCCTTATCGTGGTGGGTTGCTGCCTGCTGCTCACTGCCGCGCTGCTCACTTTCTCCTACTACGCCCGTCCGCGCATCAAGGAAAACATCTCGCTGCGCGACGCTTTCATCATCGGTCTGTCGCAGGCTGTAGCCGTGCTGCCGGGTCTGAGCCGTTCGGGCACAACCATCGCCACGGGCCTCATTCTGGGCAACAAGAAGACCAGCATGGCGCAGTTCTCCTTCCTCATGGTCATCCCGCCCATCCTCGGCGAGGCTCTGCTCGACACGATAAAGGCCTTCGAGAGCGGCGTTGAGGCTGCCTTCAACGGACTCTCCGTGCCGGTGCTCCTGGTGGGCTTCCTCGCTGCCTTCATCTCGGGCGTGGTAGCCTGCAAGTGGATGATTAGCATCGTGAGCAAGGGCAAGCTCATTTACTTTGCGTGGTACTGTCTCGTCGTCGGTATCCTCACATTGGTACTTGGCTGATGAATTTCCTGACAGGACAAGTCCTCGCCTTCGACAAACCGCTGGGCATGACGAGCTTCGGCCTCGTCGCCAAAGTGCGCTGGCTCCTGACGCGCCGCATGGACGGCCGCAAGATAAAGGTGGGCCACGCCGGAACGCTCGACCCGCTCGCCACAGGCGTGATGCTGCTCTGCACAGGTCGCGCCACGAAGCGCATCGACGAGCTTCAGGCGGGCGTCAAGGAGTACGTCGCCACCTTGCGCCTCGGCGCCACCACCCCCAGCTACGACCTGGAGCACGAGATAGACGCTACCTATCCCACCGACCACATCACTGAGGCCGCTGTGCGCGAAGTGCTTGAGCGCTTCAAGGGCGAAATTATGCAGGTGCCGCCAGTATTTTCGGCATGCAAGGTGGACGGCAAGCGTGCCTACGACCTCGCCCGCAAGGGACGCGACGTGGCGCTCAAGGCCAAGCCTTTGCGCATCGACGAAATTGAGCTGACCGACTGCCGCCTCGACGAACAGTGCATCACCATCCGCGTGGTCTGCTCGAAAGGTACCTACATCCGCGCCCTTGCCCGCGACATCGGCGAGGCGCTCCAGAGCGGGGCGCACCTCACTGCCCTGCGCCGCACGAGGGTGGGCGACTTCAAGGTCGACGACCCGGCGTGCTTCACGCTCGAAGGCTTTGAGGAGTGGCTCAACCAGCAAACCATTGAAACAGAAACGGAATAGACCCGCCGCGCATCCCACGGCGAGTCGCCACACAAAATATAAAAAACGAGTATGAAACTCTCTCAATTTAAGTTCAAGCTCCCGCAGGAGAAAATCGCCAAGTACCCCGCCCCCCACCGCGACGAGTGCCGCATGATGGTGCTCCACCGCAAGACGGGCGAAATCGAGCACAAGATGTTCAAGGACGTGCTCGACTATTTCGACGAGCACGACGTGTTCGTCTTCAACGACACGAAGGTGTTCCCCGCCCGTCTCTACGGCAACAAGGAGAAGACCGGCGCGCGCATCGAGGTGTTCCTCCTCCGCGAACTCAACCAGGAGCTCCGCCTGTGGGACGTCCTTGTCGACCCCGCCCGCAAAATCCGTATCGGCAACAAGCTCTACTTCGGCGAGGACAACTCCATCGTGGCTGAAGTCATCGACAACACCACAAGCCGCGGCCGTACGCTGCGTTTCCTCTACGACGGCGACCACGACGAGTTCAAGCGCTCGCTCTACGCCCTCGGCGAAGCCCCCGTACCCCGCTTCGTGGGCCGCGAATCGGAGCCTGAGGACCTGGAACGCTTCCAGTGTATCTTCGCCAAGAACGAAGGTGCCGTCACTGCCCCCACCGCCGGCCTCCACTTCTCCCGCGAACTGATGAAGCGCATGGAAATCAAGGGCTTCGAGTTTGCCTACATCACCCTCCACTGCGGTTTGGGCAACTTCCGCAACACTGACGTGGAAGACCTCACCAAGCACAAGATGGACTCCGAACAGATGTTTGTGGGCGCCGAGTGCTGCAACATTGTCAACAAGGCAAAGGACGAAGGCCATAAGATTGTGGCAGTAGGCACCACCGTGCAGCGCGCCCTTGAGGCCTGCGTGGGCACAAATGCCCGCATCAAGGAGTTTGAAGGATGGACCAACAAGTTTATCTTCCCGCCCTACGACTTCACCGTGGCGGACGCCATGCTCTCCAACTTCCACCTCCCATATTCTACCCTGCTCATGCTCACCGCCGCCTTCGGCGACTACGAATATACGATGCACGCCTACAACGTCGCCCTCAAGGAGGACTATCAGTTTGGTCCCTACGGCGACGTCATGCTCATCGTCGACTAATCCCCTCAGCGGCACATGAAGGTCTACATCGGACTGGGCGCAAACATCGGCGAACGCGAAACCGCCATCGGGAAAGCCGTTGCGGCGCTCGACGGTCGCATCGGTACGCTCTGCGGCTGCTCCTCGCTCTACGAGACGCGCCCCGTGGGCTTCCAGTCCGAGCACCTTTTCCTCAATGCCGCCGCCGTCTACGAGACGACCCTCTCCGCCCACGCCCTGCTGCAGGTGACGCAGGAAGTGGAGCGCGAACTCGGCCGCACGGTCAAGAGTGAGGGCGGCGTCTACCACGACCGCCCCATCGACATCGACATCCTCGTGTTCGGCGACGTTGCCGTTGCAGACGACGTGCTGACCCTTCCCCATCCGCGTCTCGCCGAGCGCCGTTTCGTGTTGGAACCGCTTTGCGAAATCGCCCCGCAGTTGGTCTACGCCCCCGCAGGCGTCACCGTCAGCGAACTCCTGCACCGCCTCAACCGCCTCGACATCTTCGAGGTGACCGCCGAAGGCGAAGCGCCCGCCGAGGCTGCCGAAGCCCTCAACCGCCTGCTGCCCGCCCTCACCGCCCACGCCGGTCGCGTGTCGGAAGCCGACGTCCGCCAGTGGCTCGGCACGGGCTTGACCCACCTCTATATGGGTCGCGACGAGCAGGGTCTCGTTCAGGCCACCGCCACCCTCTGCCTCTGCGCGTCGCCTACGGGCTGCAAGGCGTGGGTCGAAGACGTCGTCACGTCGCCCGAATGCCGCGGCCGCGGCTATGCCGGCGCGCTGATAGCCCACCTCCAGTGCGAGAGCGTCCGCCTCGGCGCCAAGTCGCTCAACCTCACGTCGCGCCCCGACCGCGAGGCCGCCAACCGCCTCTACCGCCGCGCCGGTTTCGAGCCGCGCACCACCAATGTTTACCGCTGGACCGCTCCGGAACGTGGCGGCAACAAAGGTCTGTAACCTCACCCTCAACCCCAATTCCTACTGAAATATGGGTCTTTTCATCAAAAAACCATTATCCCTGCTCCAGTCCGAAGCTGCCGAAAGCGGTAGCCATTCGCTCAAGCGCGTGCTCGGCCCCATCGGACTCATCGCCTTTGGCGTGGGCGTCATCATCGGCGCCGGACTCTTCTCCATCACCGGTACCGTCGCCGCCAACTACACCGGTCCCGCCATCACGCTTTCGTTCGTCATTGCGGGCATCGGGTGCGCTTTCGCCGGCCTCTGCTATGCCGAGTTCGCCTCGATGATACCTGTGGCGGGCAGCGCCTACACCTATTCGTATGCCACGATGGGCGAACTCATCGCGTGGATAATCGGGTGGGACCTCGTGCTCGAATATACCGTCGCCGCCATCACGCTCAGCATTTCCTGGAGCCAATATTTCGTCAAATTCCTGCAGGGCATGGACATTTACCTGCCCCACGAATTTACCGCCTGCCCCTGGGAGGGCGGCATAGTCAATATCCCCGCCGCCGTCATCGTCGTCGTGATGAGCATGTTCCTCATCCGGGGAACTAAAGAAAGCTCGTTCGTCAACAACATCATCGTGCTGCTCAAGGTGGCGGTCATTGCCGTCTTCGTCCTGCTGGGCTGGGGCTATATCAACAGCGACAACTATGTCCCCTACCTGCCGCAGAACACTGGCACGCTCGGCGAGTTCGGCATCAGCGGCGTTCTGCGCGGCGCAGCCATCGTCTTCTTCGCCTTCCTTGGCTTCGACGCCGTCAGCACCGCCGCCCAGGAGACGCGCAACCCCAAGCGCAACATGCCCATCGGCATCCTCGTCTCCCTCCTTGTCTGCACCGTCCTCTACATGGCTTTCGGTCACGTCATGACCGGCGTGGCGCACTATACCGACTTCGCTGGGCAGGAAGGCATTGCCCCCGTCGCCATTGCCATCGAGCACATGGGACATCCCGATGCCGCCGGCTTGCTTGTCCCCGATTATCCCTGGCTCAACAAGGCGGTCGTCCTCGCCATCCTCATCGGCTATTGCTCCGTCATCCTCGTGCTCCTCATGGCGCAGAGCCGCATCTTCATGTCGATGAGCCACGACGGACTCCTGCCGCCCGTCTTCTCGCGCATCCACAGCCGTTTCCGCACCCCCGCCATCAACAACGTCATCTGCATGGTCGTCATCGCCACCGTCGCCATGTTCGTCCCCGCCGGTCTGGCTGGCGAAATGACCAGCATCGGAACGCTTCTGGCCTTCACCCTCGTGTGCGGCGGCGTCCTCATTGTGCGCCGCACCATGCCCCACGTCCCCCGCACCTTCCGCACCCCCTTTGTGCCCCTCATTCCCGTGCTGGGCATCCTGACGTGCCTGGGTCTGATGATATTCCTCCCCGCCGACACCTGGATACGCCTCGTGCTGTGGATGATAATCGGCCTCGACATCTACAGCCACTACGGCATCCGCCACAGCAAGCTCGAGCCCGGTTCCTCCACGCGCCGCGGCATCTCCGTCCTCAACGGCCTCGGCATCGCCCTCTCCGTCCTCTGCATCATCACCGGCTTCTGGCACCAGCAGACGGCAGGATGGAGCGCCGGCAAAGCCATGCTCATCATCGCCTTCGTCTTCGGCGCAGTGCATCTCGTCTACTACCTGCTCCGTTTCATCCGCCACTCCACGCGCCACGCCCAGGCCTGAAGCAAAACCGAAAGGCAGACTTTGTCAGAATTCTGAAACAGAAAATAATAATCCATTCCTAAAACCCCAATCCATGAAACAAACAGTGCTCCTCCTCATGTCTCTGTTGTTTGCTCTGCCGCTCGCTGCCCGCGACACCATCAGGGTGGCGTGCGTCGGCAACAGTGTGACCTACGGTACCGGTCTGTCCGACCGCGACCACGAATCCTATCCCGTCCGCCTGCAGGAAATGCTCGGCGACGGCTACGACGTGCGCAACTTCGGCCACAGCGGCGCCACGCTCCTCAACAACGGCCACAACCCCTACACCAAGTTGCCCGAATATCGCCAGGCCATCGACTTCAAGGCCGACCTCGTCGTCATCCACCTCGGTCTCAACGACACCGACCCGCGCAACTGGCCGCAGCACGCCGACGAGTTCATCCCCGACTACCGCGCCCTCATCGATTCTTTCCGCGTGGCGAATCCTGAAGCCAAAATCTGGATTTGCCTCATGACCCCCATATTCCCCGGTCACCACCGCTACGAGAGCGGCACGCGCGACTGGCACGCCCTCATTCAGGAGCGCATCCGCCAGATAGCCGCCACTGCCGACGTCGGCCTCATTGACCTCTACACACCCCTCCACAAGTTCCCCAACTACTTCCCCGACAATCTCCACCCGACGGCGGAAGGCGCCCTCATTCTCGCCCGCACCGTCTACGGCGCGCTCACGGGCGACTTCGGTGGCCTCTCCATGCCCGTCACTTACGGCAACGGCATGGTGCTACAGCGCGAGCAGCCCATCCGCATCGGCGGCATTGCCAACGCTGGCGAGCGCGTCACCGTAAAGTTCCTTGGGGACAAGCTCACCGCCACGGCTGATGCCGACGGCCGCTGGAGTGTTACCTTCCCCGCCCATGCTGCCGGCGGTCCCTATAAGCTCAGCGTAAAGGCCAAGAGCGGCAGCTTCGAGTACAGTGACGTCTGGTTGGGCGAAGTATGGCTCTGTTCCGGACAGTCCAACATGGAATTCCAACTCTCCAGAGCCACTACCGCCGACGAAGACCTTGCCGCTGCCGACGCTCAGGAGCGCATCCACCTCTACAATATGCCTGCCCTCGTGCGCACCGATGCCATTGAGTGGAGCGTGCCGCAGCTCGACTCCGTCAACCGTCTCCTCTACATCCTGCCCGGTCAGTGGGAGCGCTGCAACAAGGCTGCCGCGTCCAACTTCTCCGCCATCGCCTACCACTTCGGCCGCATCCTCGCCGACAGTCTCGGCTGCCACGTCGGACTCATCTCGAACGCCGTGGGCGGCAGCGGCACGGAAGACTGGATTGACCGCACCACCCTCGAATACCAGTTGCCCGCCATCCTCCGCAACTGGACTTCGAGCGACTACATCATGGACTGGTCGCGCGACCGCGGCAAGTTCAACTCCAAGCTGTCCACCGCCCGCATCCAGCGCCACCCCTACGAGCCTGCCTACCTCTTCGAGAGCGGCATCCTCCCCCTCGAGAACTACACCCTGCGCGGCGTGCTCTGGTATCAGGGCGAATCGAACGCCCACAACGTAGAGCTCCACGAGCGTCTCTTCACCATGCTCGAAAGCAGCTGGCGCAACTTCTTCGGTCAGCCCGACCTCCCCTTCTACACCGTCCAGCTCTCCAGCATCGCCACGCGTCCCTCCTGGCCCCACTTCCGTGACAGCCAGCGCCGCTTGGCAGAGACATTGCCCAACACGTGGATGACAGTATCTTCCGACCTCGGTCACCGCACCGACGTCCATCCGCGCCAGAAGCGCAAAGTGGCAGAACGCCTTGCCCAGTCCGCCCTCTGCCATACCTATAATTACAACGTCGTGCCCTCCGGCCCGCAATATACCGGCTTCGTGTCCGAAGGCTCAGCCCTCCGCCTCAGCTTCCGCTACGCCGACGGCCTCCGTGCTGCCGAGGGCACTGCGCTCAAGGGCTTTGAAGTGGCAGGTGCCGACGGACTCTACCACCCCGCCACCGCCACCATCAGCGGTGACGCCATCGTTGTCAGCAGTCCCGACGTCAAGACCCCCCTCGCCGTCCGCTACGGCTGGAGCGCCTACACCGACGCCAACCTCGTCAACGGCGCAGGCTTCCCCGCCTCCACCTTCCGCGACGAGCGCTTCTGACAATTCACTTTTCAACTTATTTCCCCACAACAGAGGGCGTGTCCATCCGGGCGCGCCCTCTGTTTTTTTGCCCCTCCGCTTTGTTCTGAAAAATTAGTCCAGGGTTAGTTCCCAAAAAGTCCAGTGCTATGTAGTCAAAAGCTCAGGACTAGTTTTAAAAAGCTCAGGACTATT
>JAUNOO010000045.1 GCA_030531095.1 Bacteroidales bacterium | reverse complement strand
GTAAGGAGCCGGAAGAAGAATGAATACCTGGAAGCACTTCATAAGACAGACCTCACCGTAGGTGCTACTCCTTCAGATGGAGCACATGCCTCCAAGCGTGACATACAGCAATTCTTGACCTACTTCACCAATCTCTTCGTAGAGGAAGTAACCTACAACATCCGCTTCCTCACCGAGCGTGGCGATAAGGTATGGTGGTTTGATGGCGAACGTGTCAAATTCCGGGCAGAGTCCACCTGCAAGATGCTCAGTCTGATGTACGCTAGCCCAGACATTACCATTGCGAGTCTGTCAGAACAAGTAGGAATAAATGTTGCTGCCGTCAACAAACAGATCAAGCAATTAGTTACGAAAGGGTATATCCAGCGCTCAGAAAAAGGAGATTGGCGATTGATAATAACACCTTCTATATAAAATATGGACACCAATAGAATAAAGCGCTTCGCCACCGAAGCACGCAACATATTGAACGGGATTGCTGCCAAGATAGCCGGGTAAGTGATTTGGAACGCAAACTCAATGAAAGTGGGAACGGCATATGGAGGGGCATTGCTGCCATAATCGTCGTTGTTATACTGCTGATGCTAAAATGAAATCCTAAGACTGATTTATCAATGAAATCGACCAGACTTAGGAAAAGTGTGCTCAAGTTCTACATACATGCATGAGAATAGGAAGCAACCATCTCCTCGTTTGTCCCAATATTCTTTTGGGACACTTTGAACAGACCAAACAGGACTGAATCCAAAATGGATTTTGCCTCAGGTCTACGGAGCTTGTTATAGGTGCTGCGAACAAGAATTTTAGGTGTAAGTTGGTGGCAGGTATGTGCCGCATTTAAAACCAGTTGTGAAAAAACGCGGTGTTTGTTTTCCAGTCCCGAAAGAAAGGTGTAATTTTGCATTGCCAAAAGATTTTTGGTATTACTCCGTGGACAAAATATTCATACACAAAATATTATCATTTCAATGAAAATCTTAGTAATCAACTGCGGTAGCAGCTCTATCAAGTACAAACTCTACGAGATGGACGACAAGAGCGTGCTCGCTGCCGGCGGTATCGAGAAGATTGGGCTCGAAGGCTCGTTCCTGAAGACGAAAATCAATGGCGAGACGAAAATCATCGAGTCGGCTTGTCCCACGCACACAGAGGGTATCAAACTCATGTTCGACACGTTGCTCAACGCAGAGTACGGTGCCATCAAGAGCCTCGACGAGATTTCGGCAGCCGGTCACCGCATCGTGGCTGGTGGTCGTTTCACGCAGAGCCGCGTCGTGACGCCGGATATGCTGAAGGAATGGGAACAGTATATGGGTCTTGCCCCGCTCCACAGCCCTGCCCACCTCAAAGGTTATGAGGCTGTGCGTCAGATGTTGCCCAACCTGCCGCAGGTATTTGTCTTCGACACGTCGTTCCACCAGACGATGCCCGAAGAGGCTTATATGTATGCCGTGCCCTACAAGTACTACGAGCAGAACAACATCCGCCGCTGGGGTGCCCACGGTACGAGCCACCGCTTCGTCAGCGCCCGCGTTTGCGAAGTGCTTGGCGTGAAGCCTGAAGATGTGCGTATCATCACTTGCCACATTGGTAACGGTGCCTCTATCTCTGCCGTCAAGTATGGCAAGTGCGTCGACACTTCTATGGGCCTCACTCCGCTCGAAGGCCTGATGATGGGTACGCGCTCCGGTGACGTTGACCCCTCTGCCGTGCTCGCCATCATGAAGTCGGAAGGTCTCGACCCCGACGCCATGAGCGATCTCCTCAACAAGGAGAGCGGCATGAAGGGCATCTCGGGTGTGTCGAGCGACATGCGTGAGGTGGAAGCTGCCCAGAAGGAAGGCAACGCCCGTGCTGCCCTCGCCCTGAAGATGTATAACTACCGTATCAAGAAATACATCGGTGCTTACGCCGCTGCTATGGGCGGTGTGGACATCATCGTCTTCACGGCTGGCGTCGGCGAACACCAGTGGGACGTGCGCCGCGGTGCCGTCAGCGACATGGAATTCTTCGGCATCAAACTCGACGAGGAGAAGAACCGCAAGAACTTCGGCGAGGAAGAAGTCATCTCCACGCCCGACAGCAAGGTGAAGGTCGTAGTTGTCCCCACCGACGAGGAACTGCTCATCGCTTCCGATACGCTTGAACTGGTGAAATAAGTACTCAACCATAAATCATAAAAGACCGACGAGGTAGCTGCCTTGTCGGTCTTTTTTGTGTTGGTACGGGAAGAACGGTTTTTCAAAATCTGTAATTCTCGTATGCAAAGCCGTAATCGGTGTAAGTGCCCTGCCGTCAAAACGTCCTACCTTTGCCATACAAAACCCGAACGAGTATGACACGATTTATGACTATCGTGCTGTGTGTGGCCACCTGCCTCACCGGCACAATTAAAGCACAGGAGAACAGTAATATGACAACGAATGCATTTGTCTTTGAAGACAGCAAGGCTTTCAAAAGCCACAACGACAATCCGTGGGGCTTGGTCTACACGGATGCCATCACCAAGAACGAACCGGGCAAGGTGAACATCCATCCCATCAGTTACACCATCAACGGCTTGAAGATTGCCGCCAACGTCTACACGCCCGCCAACTACGATGCCACGAAAAGCTATCCCGCTCTCGTCGTGGCGCATCCCAACGGCGGCGTGAAGGAGCAGGTTTCGGGCTACTACAGTCAGATCATGGCAGAGAGGGGCTATATCTGTTTGGCTTTCGATGCCGCCTATCAGGGTGCCAGTGAGGGCGAACCGCGCAACACCGACAAACCCGCCAACCGCATAGAGGACATTCACCGCGCCGCCGACATCATTGCCCAATATCCCGGTGTGGATGCCAACCGCATTGGTATTCTCGGTATTTGCGGTGGCGGCGGTTACACGCTGAAAGCCGCCCAGACCGACAAACGCTTCAAGGCGGTGGCGACGTTGAGCATGTTCAACACCGGACTTGTGCGCCGCAACGGTTTTCTCGACAGTCAGATAGACCAGGTTCAGGAACGTCTGGCGGATGCTTGTGCCGCCCGTCAGCGCGAAGCCGAAGGTGGCGCCCCCGAATACCTCGGTGACATGAGCAGCGTCACGCCCGAGCAGGCTGCCAAACTGCCGTTCGACCTCTATCGCGACGGCTACGAGTACTACCTCCAGACGCACGCGCACCCCAACTCTACCTTCAAGTACACCAAGAGCAGTCTGGTGGACCTCTTCGCCTTCGATGCCAGTGAGGGCATGTACCTCATCAATCAGCCCCTGCTGATGATTGCGGGCAGCATTGCCGACACTTTCTATATGACAGAGCAGTGCTTTAGCAAGGCCACCGGCACGAGCGACAAGGAACTCTTCCTCATCCCTGGTGCTACGCACATCAAGACCTACTACGTGCCCGAATATGTGGAGCAGGTGGTCGGTAAGTTGACGGAATTTTTCGGAGAGAAATTGTAAGCGCTTTATTTAGCAGAAGAAAAAGGACAGCCCCAAAACGAAAGTTTTAAGGCTGCCCTTTTTAGTTTATATTTCCAGCGGTGTGTCATAATAGGCAATCTGCGTCGTTGCTTTCGATATTCGTGTTCGGTCACATACTTCAGTATGCTCCCTTCACACTCAATCTCAGCGCCTTGCATCTCACCTATTCTGACGCACCTTAACGGGCTGCATCTTTGCCCCTTATTTGTTCTGCGGCGTGAGCGTCAGCATCGCGTCAAAGTCGTGGCGTTTCAGCGTCAGGTCCACTTTCGTGTCGTGGTTCTCGCCCTTGAGGCGGATGGTTTTCGAGAACTGGTAGTATTCCGGTTGTTTCGACTTCATGGTTGAATCGTTGGAGAGCGCCTTGCCGTAGTCCTCGTAGTAGTAACCGTAGTCGTCGGGGTCGGTGGCAGATTCGTCCACATAGACTGACCAGCCGCTGCCGTAGTCCTTTGCGAGCGTTTCGATGCGCTCCAGAATGGCGGGTTCGGGCATGCCCGAGAAGGTCAATACGAAAGTGTATTCGCCGCGGTATTTTGTGGCGGATTGCCAAACGATGTCGGTCGGTTTGAGGTCAAGTCCCAAAATGTCTTTGTTGAGGAACTGGAGCGCGTGTGACTCAATGCGGTTCTCCTGATGCTGTTTGTCGATGGCGGCTTGCAGGGTGTAGCAGAAGCAGACCACGAAGGGGGAGAGGATGAAGAGCAACGAGCGCGACACCAGTTTCTGGATGCGCCACCGCACGGAGAGGAGCAGATAGACGGGCGAGAACACCAGCCACGCCAATGCACAGATAGCACCCCGCTGCCGCAGATTGCGAACGCGCACTTCGTCGTCGGCTTCCTCCTTGAGCTCTGCGGGCGTGCCGTAACGGTTAGTCTCGGCTTCCCCCGGCTTGAACATCAGGTAGAAACTCATGAAAGGGATGTAGATGAACCAGCCGCGCCAGCCCACATCGTGGCAACGCTTCACGCCTTGGGCAATGAACAACCAGCAGAGCGCAATGATGGCGGCAGTGCGCATGTGGTGGAACGTGTGGACGCTCAACTCCTGTCCGATAAAGAGCGCAGAAATCTCCGCGTAGACCTTCAGTCCGTAGATGACGATGGTGGCGTAGAGCAAAAAGGCAAGATGGGACACGGCGAACTCCGTCCGCGTGATGCGTCCCTTGAAAGAGAATATACGCACGAAGCCGCCCTTGTTGCGCAAGGGCGGCGTGTCGTATCTTTCCAAAGCCTCCTGCTCATCGCGAGGAGACTCGTTGCTGGATATAGGGGGAGTCGGCGTCCCGGTCATCGGTTCGGTAGGCTTTTGTGTTAGCATTCTATTTTTGTTTTATCGGCGGTGTGTCATAACAGGCAATCTGCGTTGTTGCTATCGCTCTCGGGTTTGGTCACGTACTTCGAGTACGCTCCCTTCACCCTCAATCTCAGCGCCTAGCATCTTACCCGCTCTGACGCACCTTAGGCGGTGTGTCCTAACAGGTAATCTGCATCGTGGCTTTCGCCTGGCATCTTATCTCTCGCGTTTTGGCACACCCCGCGAGTGTCTGCAAAAATAGTGTTTTTTAGTCTACCTGCCGAATATTTTGCCGAAAAAACTGATTTGTTTCAATTACTGGAGTGCTTCCTCAGCCAACTTGTTCAATTCTTCAGCCCCGCACGAGCCTACCTTCTCTACCACTACGTTGCCCTCCGCGTCCATGAACAGCATTGTGGGGAAGGCTTTTACGTTGTAGCGCTTTGCCAGTTCGATGCCCTCGCCCTTCTCCATGTCTATCTTGATGGAAACGTAGTGTTTGTTGAAGAACTCGCCCACATCGCTGCGGGTGAAGATGTTGCTCGACATGTAGCGGCACGGACCACACCAGGTTGTGTAGCAGTCCATGAAAATCCGCTTGCCTTCCTCTTTCGCTTTCTGTTTGGCATCCTCGAAAGAGCCGGTGATGAATTCAATGCCGTGCCCCTCGGCTTCAAGTTGTGCGACGAAACCGCTCAGGCGACTGCCGGTTTGGCGGCCATTCTCGCGTTCTGCCGCCCGCTTCAGGTAGGCGATGACGTTCTGCCGTTCCTTCTCCGTGGCATTGGGGAAGTTGAAAGTAAGTTCTATGTTGGCACGAATGCCGTAGTATTTGTCAAGGTAGTGGGCTGCCGAGTCCATGAAGTGGATGAGGTCGTCGTATTGCTGCTTGCCACGAAGTTCGGCGATGCCGCACAGAATGTGGCAGGCACAGGTGTCTGCCATTTCAAATTGTGCCAGTTCCTTACGGCAACGTGCCACAGCCGCACTGTCGTAAGGTGTGTCGCCAGACGCCTGTGCCAGCAGTTCGGGCGTGAGGAACGACTCGAACCTGTTGTTGACGGCGCGGAGTCCGTTCTCAGCCACGAAGAGTGCCTTGTTGTTCAAGAGGTAGTTGAAGTATTCGCCGTTTCTGTCGCTGAAGAGTTTGCCGAACATCCAGTTTTCCTGCTTGTGCATCTCGTTCATAGGTATGTCCTTGGCGTACTCGCGGCCCACAGTGCGGAAAGTAGAGTCTATGCCTCCGATGCGCAGTGCTTTCAGGTAGGCGTAGGTCTCTTTGCGAGAGGCCTTACCGCTCTCATACTTCTTGCGCGTGCCTGCCAGCGACGTCTTGGGGCTGAGCGCCATGTCTGTCCATTCGCGGAATTCTGGCAGGCGCGTGCCGCCCTGGATGCGGTGAATCAGATTGCCGTCAGCGTCCAGCACAAGATAGCACGCGTAGGCATTCACGTTGTACTTTTGGGCGATGCTTTTGCCCTCGTCGCTTTGCATGTCGACGAACAGACAGACGAATTTTTTGTCCATGTAGGCGGCATACTCCTTGTTGCTGAAGACAAATTGATCCATGCCCACACAAGGCCCTGCCCATTTTGCATAGCAGTTGACGAATATGGGCTTGCCGGTTTCGCGCGACAACTTGAAAGCCTCGTCGGGGGAGATGACGTAGTTCATCGCCGACACGCGAGCGGTGTCGCCGTAATAACGTCGTGTGTCTTGTGCGGTAGCCGTGGTCGCGAAGAAGGCGGAAAGGGTCAGAGCAGTGAGCGCTGACCACATATTCCGTGAAAGTTTAGTCAGAAAGGTCATTCTGGAATAGCTTTGTAGTTCTTGTTATTGATATTTGTTTCTTCTGTGGCGTGTGTCATAACAGGCAATCTGCGTCGTTGCTTTCGATTTCGGGTTCGGTCACGTACTTCGAGTACGCTCCCTTCACCCTCAATCTCAGCGCCTAGCATCTCACCTGCTCTGACGCACCTAAACGGGGGTGCGCCAAAACTTGCGTTTTGACATACCCCGTCGCCCCGTCATTCAGCGTCTTTGACAAGTCTTACGCTATAGGCAATGCCGCGGTATTTGTTGTCAAGACGGGTTGTGCCGCGCCAGATGGAGGACGAATAGATGGCCAATTGGCGAATGACGCCTGTCTCATAGGTGACAATGGTCGTGCCACCCTCGCCGTCGGAGTCGTCGGATTCTTCCTCCTGCGTCATTGTGCCGCGGTCGGAAGCCCAGAAGTAGGCGCACTCGTCCTTTTTGATGAACAGCTCCACATTGGTGCGCTGGTAGGCGTTGCAGCCCGCCATTATGGCGTTGAAGCCCACTGCGCCGTCAGTCTTGAGCCCGTCGCCCAAACCTGCGCCGCGCCAGGCATTCATCTTGTCTGCTTCTGCGGCGGACATGCCCAGCGTCGTCTCCAGCTTTTTCCAGTCCTCGTCGGAGGGCAGGCGCCATCCGTCTTCCTTAGGCACGGCTGACAGAGCGCCGTCCAACGTGTAGAGATAACCGTATGTGTCGACGTATCCGCCGTTGGCTGCTTCTGCGGCATCGCGGTGGTCAATAGGAATTTGTGCCTTTTCGGCTACGAGGGCAGCCACATAAGCGTCGCGCTGTTCCTCTCGGACTGCATCAAGTCGCGCCGTCAGTTCGGAGTAGAACGCCGGCCAGTAGCTCATCATTTCGGTGAAGGCCTCCTGTCCGTACATGGAATAGAAATTAGTCAGGTACATCGTCAGTCGTACCGTATTCACGCCAATCTCCTCCGTCCAGTTGTGGTCGGGGTCGTTGACCGTAGCCATATATAACTCGGCGTACTCATCGTCGTCAATAGTCACCACAATGCTTGCCGTGTCTACCGCCAAATCCTCGAGGGTGAAGTCCGACTGCACTTCGTCCCACGTTATGCAACCGCCAGCCGCACCTTCGGGAAGGAAATAAGCCAGATTCTCGGCCATCCATATTTGGTCGCCAATCCTCACGCAGCGATAAGTGTGTCCGTCGCGGGCGTCCACATAGTCTGGTGCAGCCGTCACGCGCGAAGTGTCGGCATTCAGAGTGTCGCTGTCATCGCTGCATGCCGTCATGCCCAAACCCATAACCGCGAGGGCAAGGACATAGAAATATTTGATATTACTCTTCATAGAAGTATCTTTTTGGGTGTTCCTGTTTCTTGTCTTGAAAGAAGCTTATGTGACCGAGAGATTATCAGAAGTCCAAGTTGACGCCCAGCTCGTTCTCGATGTAGTCGGCCAGAATATCGTATTTTTTCTTCACCATGGACGAAGCGCCGTAGCGGTTCATGAATTCAGTCTCCCCTATTTCAAGCATAGTGTTCACATAATAGGTCAGGTCCTGCGACACGTTGTCGGGACTTTGCAGGTGGGCCAACTGGTCGCTGTAGGCAGTGCTGCCGCAGATGAAACCGTAGCGTCCAATCTGCTGGAAGATGGAAGCGCGCTCTGCCTCAAACTCTTCAACCGTAGACACGTAGGTGTAATAGGAATATGTAATATACTCTTCCGCCACGCCCTCGTTATAGAGTCGTTGAGGCTTCCAGTATACACCCACATGCGAGATGTTCCATACGCAACCGAGTCCGCCGTTGACCCCATCGTTGACCCACGGACGGCCGTAGTATTTGTTTTGGCTGGAGACGGCGCCGAAGCGGGCAACCAAGTCTTCATCGAGTTGTACGCGCGACAGTACCATTTGGCGCAGGATACTGTCGGAGAGCTCGTGCATGTCCTCTGGGGTGAAATCGTTCAACTGCGTAACAACGAGCGATCGGAAACCGTTGTGGTATTGGGGCTTTGTGGCTGCCGAACCGTCCTTCACGATGTAGAGCGTGTCCACCAGCAGGATGGTGAAAGGGCGCATCTTTGAACTGGCTGTGCCCAGGTAAATCTCGGCGAAAGACAGCGCTTGGGATTTCTCGGCATCGGTTTGCAGGTAGTCGTAAGTGTAGGTGACACTGCTCTTGTCGTGCGACTGGAAATTCCAGTTGAGGTCAATCGTTTCGTAGCGCATAATGTCATTACCCTTTGCGTCTGTCCCCACTTTCTGAGCACCAACGGTGTCGTTGAAAAGTACCGACACACCATATTTCTCATAGAGGAGGTAGCATTGGTGGCGGATAGAGTCAGTGGAACTGTCCGTAATGGCATACGGCGTGCTGAAGTCTATGCTGTTGGTGAGGCTGTCCTCATCGCCGTTGCAGGCGGCGAAGAGGGCGAGCGTAAGCACCAGGCTGAATATCCGAAATGTCTTTTTCATTGTGCGTGCAATATATATGGTGAGTGAATGTGTCATTGAACGTAGGTGCTGTCGGCGACGCTTTCGTCAGTACTTCCGTCCTCGCTCTCTTCCTCTTCGTCAACAATGGGCTCGCGCTCGTCGCGTGGGTTGCTCGGCATAGAGCCGTCCACGAAGTAGTCGAGCACGGACTTGGGAATGGCAAAGGTATAGGACTGGTCGTATGCCGGCAGAACGAGAGTGCGGGAATACATCACGCCCACATAGTCGCCGCACACGTTGAATACGTGTACGAGGTTCTTGGCATAAGGATATTTCTCGCATACGGCATAGCGGCGAAGGTCGAACCAGCGGTGTCCCTCGAAGCAGAACTCCTTGCGGCGCTCATCGCGAATCTGCGACACCAATTCTTCTCCAGAATAGGTCTGTGCCGTGTAGCCGTCAATGCGGTCCAAGCGGAAGTTGTTGAGGATGGAATTGGCAGTGACCTCATCGCCGCTTATCGCCAGCGCTTCAGCCCTATTCAGGTAGGCTTCAGACAGTCGGAGCGTGAAGGCGTCAGAGATGTGAGCGCGAAGGCTGTTGCTGCGCTCGTATTTGTAGCCCAGGGCGATGCTGTCGTTTTCCACAGATGAAATGCTGTCGGTTCTGTAGCTCGTGAAGAAGCAGGACTTGCGGCGGTCGTTGTCGTCGTAGAGGTCGTAGAGTTCTTTCGATACGCAGAAGTCTCCAGAGCGGGCGGTGAAAATCGCCGTAGGCGACAGGTTGTTGCTGCCCTGCGAGAAGATGACTTCGGGACTTTCGTCGGTCAGGAAAATGGAGGAGGAACTCAGAGCGCTGAGGGAGGACAGGTAGAAGTTGGTCGTGTTGATGACGGCTTCAGCCTTCTGAGCTGCCAAATCCCATTCCTGCATATACAGGTAAACGCGGCTCTGCAAAAGATTGACCGCTTCGATGGAGGCGCGGTGCAAGCGGTAGGTCAAATCTTTGAGTTCGGTGCTCTTCTTGAAATAGTCCTCTGCCGTATTGAGGTCCAGTATAATCTGGTCATAGACCTCGCGCACTGTAGCCCGGTGGAACTCAAACTCGACGTTCGGCGTGAGTTTGATGGGGACGCACAAGGTGCTGTCGGCAGTGCTCTTCTCATACATTTTCCCATAGAGATTGGCGAGGGTGAAATAGAACTGACCGCGAAGGAAATGGGCTTCGGCTTGTACGCGGTAGAAGTCCGCAAGTTCTTCCTCGTTATCGTGGGGAAGGTCTTGAATCTGGTCGAGGATGACGTTGACTACATTGATGTGTTCGTAGAGCGTATTCCAAGTGGTGGCGTCGTCGTTGATGACAGTGCCGTCCCAATTGGCGCCGACATCCTGCTGCCATCCGAAGTAACCGTAGATAGTCTGCAAAGACTGGGTCCACGCTTTCGCCACATAGGTGGAGCTTTCATCAGAGTCCTTTCCCGTGTTGACATCGTCATCGAGAATGTTGAAGAAGCCTGCCATGCGGGTGCCGCTGGGACCGGAGGACACAATGGAACTTTGCAGATAGCCGGAACCCAGCAAGACTTCGTCAAGGTCTTTCACCTCCTTGGCCACAATCTGGTCTTGTGAGTATTCGCTCAGGAAGTCGTCGCAACTGCTCAGGCAGAGGATTCCTGCCACAAGTGTGGGAATTATAATCGTTTTCATCGTGATGGTCCAAAATTAAAATGATACATTCAATCCAATAGTGTAGGCCGGGCGTTCAGAGAGGTTGACCGAAGCAAAACCAGCCTGGGTCGGTGACTGACCGTTCAGTTTGCTGGATGCCAAGGTGAACACGTTGGTCACGGAGAAGTCTATACGCAACGACTTGAGCGGGGTGTGCTTGAGCTGGCGCGGTCTGAATGTGTAGGAGAACGCCATATTGCTCAGGCGGAGGTAGTCACCCGATACCACGCGCAGGTCGGAGAGGTCGTACATTGTCCAGATGCTTCCGGCAAATGTCTGAATGTTGTCAATCTGGGCAGCCAGACCGTTCGACCAGTGCTGGGCGTATTGCTGGTAGAGGTCATCGCTCGGGCTGAGCAATACAGGAATGTCCGTGTATTTCTCGTCGCCGGGTTGCATCCATCGGTTGGTGAACTCGTGGCGTACATTCTTGTCGGAGGAGACACCGGAGAGGATGGGGGTGTAGAGCTTGAAAAGACGTACCTTAGAGCCGATGCGGTAGTTGAAATTCAGTCGCATCGACAGTTGCTTGTAGGTGAGTGTGGTGTAGAGGTTACCCGTAAACTTCGGGTCGCGGTTGCCACTGGCGGTCAGCACCGTCTGTACCGTTTCGCCGAGCGACTTGTTGACGAGCAGGTGCTGTCTGTCTTGATAGTCGTCGAACATAGGTACACCAGTGTTGGGGTTGAGGCCGAGATACTTGTAGGAGTAGAACGTACCGATAGCCTGTCCGTTGATGATGGCGGTACCGTTCAGGTAGTCGTCGAGGGTGAACGTGTCGTTCGTGCCTGAGGTCACCTTGTTGGTCGTCCACGAATAGGTCGTCGACAGGTAGAGTTGCCAGTCCTTAGTCTTTATGGGGTAACCACTGATTTGGAAGGAGAAACCGTGGTTGTCCAGATTTCCATTGTTCATGTAGAACGTGCTGATACCGTTTATGGTAGACACATTGATGCCGGCGATAGCGTCGGTAGTGTGGCGCCACCAGAAGTCAGTGGAGAGGAGGAGGCGGTTCTCGAAGAGGGCAATTTCCATTCCGATGTTGAAGTCGCTCGTCTTTTCCCATTTGAGGTCAGGATTGGGCAGTGAGGACACGTAGGAGACGTTTTCACCATAGTATGTGTCCAGCGTACCCAAGCGCACGAGCAAGTCGGGGGTCTGTCCGTCGAGCATGTTGCCGGTGTAGCCGTACGACACGCGGAGTTTCCAGTCGTTGATGAAGAAGTTCTCCTCCTCGTCATAGGACGCATACGGGTCACCCCAGAAGGTGCGACGGATGTTCCAACTTCCCGATACAGTCCATACGGGGTTGAACTTCTCGTTGCTGCGGCTGCCAAAGCGGTTGGAGGCGTCGAAACGTCCCGTCAGACCCAGCGTGAAATAGTCATGGTAGGTATAGGACGTGCTGAGGTAGCCGCTGATGGTGTTCGTCTTGCTCTTGGTGAGCGTGCGATGTCCCTCTGCCAGCCAAGTTTGGTAATAGGGGAAGGAAGCGAGGTCGTCGCCAGTCATGGACATATACTTCATACCGCGGTCCTTGAAGTAGCCGCGGGTCTCATCGCTGACGCCCGTGACGCGTGCGATGTTGACTTCGTAACCGGCGGTGGCGTTGAAGAGGTGCAGGCGGTTGGGAGTGCGGTAGTGCAGATTACCCTGGAGACGGGCGGTGAGGCTTTCGCTTATGGTGTTGGTCGTGTTGTAGACACCACCGTAGGGCAGTTCGCAAAGTCCGCTTTCACCTTCGATAGGCGTTTCGTCCACTTCGCCGTTCTTGAGGATGGCGACGTAGTTGGTGCTCTCGCCGAACCATGTGGTCTGGAGCGTGGAACTACGGCTGTAGGAGGCTGCTGCCGTGAAGTCGGCAATCTCGCCAAGACGGTAGTTGAGGTCACCGCTCACGTTGATGGTGTTACCGTCGTAGGTGCTCGACGAGTTGTTGATTTCGTTGATGATGTTGTAGTTGTAGAGGTGGCTGCTCTTCTGGCTGTTGCCGATGCTGTAGCCGTGCTGCTGGTAGTAGTAGAGCGTACCGTCGGCGTTGTAGGCAGGCAGGGCGCGTGTTGTTTCGTAGGCGTAGTCCATGACACCGACTTCGCTGGGCACGTGGTTCTTCTTCTGTACGTTTCCGTTGATGCGGAGGTTTGCCTTGAACGACTTCGACAGGTTGGTCATAATGTTCATGGCCATCGTGTAGCGGTCTACGTATTGCGTCTTGATGACGTCGTTCTGGCGGGAGTAGCCGAGTGAGGCATAATAGCGTGTGGCATCAGAACCGCCGGAGATGGAGAGCGAGTGCTGGTGCGTGACGGCATTCTCGGTGAGGAGGTCGAACCAGTCGGTGTTGACCGTTTCATAATGCTGTACCTCTTGCAGGAATTGCGCGTAGGTGGTTTGCGCCGTCTGATAGCGATAGAAGGCACCCTCGTAGCCCACGAGCGGCATATTGGAAGGGAAGACGTAGTGGAGGTCGCACAAGTCCTTGCCAAACTGGACGCGCTCTTGCGAGTTCATGAGTTGGATGTTGCTGTCCGAGTAGTCCGGGCGGCGCGTGATGGTCACTTGGTTGGAGTAGCGGATAGTGGGAGGACCAATCTTACCCTTTTTGGTCGTGACGACAATGACACCATTTGAGGCGCGCGTACCATAGATGGCAGTGGCAGCCGCGTCTCTCAATACGTCGATGCGGTCGATGTCTTCGGGGTTGATACCCGAAATGGCATTACCCACGTAGTTGATATAGTCGGGGTCGTTGAGTTGTTCGGTGCTGACGTTGACCGGGTCCTGCAATACAAAACCATCGAGTACCCAGAGCGGCTCACGGTTGCCCACGATGGTGGAAGTACCGCGGATACGAATACGGCCAGTGGCACCAGCTTCGCCTGAGTTTTGCGTGAAGACGAGGTCGGGGATGCGCCCTTCGAGTGCCATATCCACGGTCGTCATGTTGGGCAGAAGGAGGTCTTCCATCTTGATGCTGGTAATGGCAGCCGTGTTGTTGCGCGGGTCGATGGTCTGGTAACCGTTGGTGATGACCGCTTCGCCGAGCGTGTTGTCGAGCGTGTTCAGCTGCACGTTGCGCTCCACGGTTTCAGTACCGGCAGGCAGCGTAATCGTTTTGCGCTTCATGCCGATGTGGGAGATCTCGAGCGTAACCTTAGTGGTGGGAACGGCGAGGCTGTAGCTACCGTTCGCAGATGTGATAGTGCCGCGCTGTGCGCCCTTGATGCGCACGTGGGCATTGACGAGAGGCTGGTTCACATCGTCCAAGACGATACCCTTGACGATTCGTGTTCCTTTGGGGTTAGTTGTCTTCTGTGAGCTCTCGTTTTGCGTGGTCACCTGGGCTGTCAGTAGGGCAGGGGTGACGCCAAACAAGAGTGTAGTCAGCAAAGCTGCTTATAGCCAATGGTGTGGCCAAGCCCGCTGCTGGAGCTGAAGGCGCAGGCGGTGGAGCATACTCTGGTTCATAGACTGGATTAATGATTGGTTTGATATTAAGTTGCTTTGTTTTCTGGATGCGCTGTATTCAGTGGGGTTGTAAGAGAAAAGGTCTGACCCGTTTGTCAGACGGTCTCCCTGTGTCCTATGTCATTTTATCCCTTCCTCTGGCAACTGCCTTGTGGAGGAAATTTGCAATAGACTTCGTTTGCAAAATTAAAATAATATTTCACAACCAGCAAATTTTGGACTAAAAAACTCTATTTTTTGCAAAGAAGAATATTTGCAGATGGATTTTAAGCGTCTGTTTGCGAAAAATCAAGGTTGACTCTATAATATAAGGTCTAAGTCTATGGCCGCTCAGGCGGTTTATATGTTTTTTGCCCATAAGAAATGTAAATATAGCGGATAAGAAATGTAAATCTATCTGCCGTCTGACAATACGTAATATCATTTTAATCTTTCTCGTTTGACTTTCGATCTTTCCCCACTGCAATCAGGCTCTTCTCAAGAGCAATCAGAACTTAAAAATTGGACTTTTGAAAAAATCCGCGTGATGCGGGCGTCCCCGAAGGGGCGACATTTTCACGCAGAGCCCAGCGTTTTTGGTAGTGCACCAGAGCTTCTGAAAAATATCCCTGTGATACTTCCTCAAAAGCTCAGGACTAATTCTCAA
>JAUNOO010000044.1 GCA_030531095.1 Bacteroidales bacterium | reverse complement strand
CTCAAAAGCTCAGGACTAGTTTTCAAAAGCTCAAGCTGAATTTTTCATTGCTCTGAAGTGGGCTTATTTGCTCGGGGCAAAGCTACATAAACTGAGGGCGGGGCGGGAAATGAGTCGGCTGAGTATATATTATATAGGTACAGAAAAAGGGCTGCACCAGGATTCGCATCCCGGTACAGCCCCAAACCTCAAAAAATAGAAATTAGAGTTGTTGCATGTCGTTGAGCCGCTTGTAGTAGCCGCCGAGGGCGAGGAGCTCTTCGTGCGTGCCGCGCTCCACGATGCGGCCTTCGTAGAGAACGCAGATTTCGTCGGCGTTCTTGATGGTGGATAGGCGGTGGGCGATGGCGATGGTGGTGCGCGTCTTCATGAGGTGCTCCAGCGCTTCCTGAACCAGACGCTCGCTCTCGGTGTCGAGCGCCGAGGTGGCCTCGTCGAGGATGAGGATGGCGGGGTTCTTGAGGATGGCGCGGGCAATGGAGATGCGCTGGCGCTGTCCGCCCGAGAGGCGGCAGCCGCGGTCGCCCACCTTGGTGTCGTAGCCCATTTCGCTCTCCATGATGAAGTCGTGGGCGTTCGCCACTTTTGCGGCTTCGATGACGTCCTCCATCGTGGCGTTCTCGACGCCGAAGGCGATGTTGTTGAAGAAACTGTCGTTGAAGAGGATGGCCTCCTGATTGACGTTTCCGATGAGGGCGCGGAGGTCGGCTATGTAGATGTCCTTCACGTCGGTGCCGTCGAGAAGGATGTGGCCTTCGGTCACGTCGTGGTAGCGCGGCAGGAGGTCTACGAGGGTGCTCTTGCCCGACCCGCTCTGGCCCACGATGGCGATGGTCTGCCCGCGGCGCACGGTGAGGTTGACGTCGTCGAGCACCTTTGTCTGGCCGTTGTAGCTGAAGGTGATGTGCTGGAACTCGATTTTGTCGTTCAGCCCCTCAACGTGGACGGGATGTGCGCTTTCCTTTATGGGGTTTTCGGCGTTGAGTATCTTGTTGACGCGCTCCACCGACGCCATACCTTTGGGGATGCTGTAAGTAGCTTTGGAGAGGTCCTTCAGCGGCTGGATGATGCTGTAGAGGATGACCATGTAGAAGATGAAGGTGGGGGCATCGACGGGCGGATGTTCAGAAAAAATGAGCGTGCCGCCGTACCATAGGACGAGGACGATGAGGCACGTGCCGAGAAATTCGCTCACTGGGTGGGCGGAGGCCTGGCGGATGGATACTTTGTTGGTGGCGCGGCGGAAGTCGTCGGTGCTTTCGTCGAAGCGCTGCTGCATTTTGCGCTCGGCGGTAAAGGCCTTGATGATGCGCATGCCGCTCAGGGTCTCTTCGAGTTGCGACATGGTTTCGCTCCACTTGTTCTGCGCGTCGAGGCTCTGGCGCTTCAGCTTGCGGCCGATGCGTCCCATAATCCAGCCCATGAGGGGGAGGACGATGATGGTGAAGAGCGTGAGCTGCCAGCTGGTGTAGATGAGCACGCCGAAGTAGCAGATGAGGAGGATGGGGTTCTTGATGAGCATTTCGAGCGAGCCGGTGACGGAGTTTTCAATCTCGTTGACGTCGCCGCTCATTCGGGCAATGATGTCGCCCTTGCGCTCGTCGGAGAAGAAGCTGAGGGGCAGCGTGGTGATTTTGTGGTAGACGTTGGAGCGGATGTCGCGCACGATGCCTGTGCGCATCGGCACGAGCATGCCGGCAGAGGCGAAGTAGCACGAGGTCTTGAGCAGCGTGGCGAGAATGAGGAACGAGCCGATGAGCAGGAGGGTGGCGGAGGCGCCGTATATGCCCATGATTTGCTGCGTGTAGAAGTACATGTTGTTGACCGCAATGTCCTTGAGCGACGTCCCCTCGGTGTTCCACGCGATAAACTCGTAGGTGTTCCGGTCAAGTTGGAACAACAAGTTGAGCATGGGGATGAGCGTGGCGAACGAGAAGACGTTGAGCACCGCCGAGAGCAGGTTGAACGTCAACGAGCCGACGAGGTACTTCTTGTAGGGGGCGACGTATTGTCGCATGACTTTGAAAAACTCTTTCATTGCGGGAGTTTATGGGGATTGGAAGGCTTGAATCTGAGTTTGAGCCATACCTATATTATATATAGGTGTGCGCAGCGCAGAAAGGGACGGGGCACACCGTCATTTCCGCCCGAAGTCGGCAGGGATTTCTCCCCACTTCGCGGTGTCCCACTTCTTGAGCGGAATGTCGGCGAAGGTGTTCGTCTGTAGCCACCGCTCGGCGCGGGCGATGAGGTTGTGGAGGTCGGCAGTTCGGGGCGTGTTCGCCAGTTGCGTCTTGCAGTGCCTGAGGCGTATCCACGTCAGCGCCGTCTGGCTGTCGGTGTAGACAGTGAGCACGCGCCCCTGCTGCTTGAGCAGGGCGAGGGCGTGGACGATGGCGAGAAATTCGCCGATGTTGTTCGTGCCATAGACGGGACCGAAGTGGAAAATCTCTTCGCCCGTCTTCAGATAGACGCCGCGGTACTCCATTTTTCCGGGATTGCCCGCGCAGGCAGCGTCCACTGCCAGAGCGTCGCGCACGACGTCGGCGGGCAGCGCCGCAGGGTTCACAGTAGGTCGCACAACCGAGGGGGCTGGCTGGGGAGCGGCGGGCGCAGATTTCGGCGATGCGGGCGCGGTCTTGACTGACGGCGCAGCGGCGGGCACCTTTGTGGGGCGCATATAGACTGAGGGGTCGGAGTAGAAAGCCTCTTCTGCCTCCTCCGCCGTGTCGAACGCCTTATACTTCGCGCCCTCCACGCCCTTCACCTGCGCCTCGCAGGTTGTCCAGTCGTCGTATATGCCCGGTTCGAGGCCGTGCCAGACGACGTAGTATTTCGCCTTCTTCTTCGCCATCGGCAGGGGTGCTTACATGCGCTCCGGCATTTCGATGCCCAGCAGGCTCATGCCGAGACGCACCACCTTCGCCACGTTGGCAGACAGCACCAAGCGGAACGCTTGCTTCTTGGCGTCTTCCTCGCGCAGGATGGAGAAGTCGTGGTAGAACTGGTTGTACTCCTTCACCAGGTCGTAGCAGTAGGATGCCACAGCCGAGGGCGAATATTCCTGTCCTGCCTGGCGCACCACGGCGGCAAAGTCAGCCACGTGCTGCACGATGTCCTCTTCCTTTGTGGAGAGTTCCACGTCGGTGGGCAGCGCGGCGGGCACCTTGATGCCGGCGTCCTCGGCCTTGCGGAGGATGGAACGGATGCGGGCGTAGGTGTACTGGATGAACGGACCGGTGTTGCCGTTGAAGTCGATGCTCTCCTCAGGGTTGAAGAGCATGTTCTTGCGGGCGTCAACTTTGAGCAGGAAGTATTTGAGTGCGCCCATGCCCACGATGCGGGCCACCTGTGCTTTTTCGTCCTCGCTCATGTCGGCAAACTTGCCCGACTCGTCCGCCGTCTCGCGTGCCTGGCGCACCATTTCGGCAACGAGGTCGTCGGCGTCCACCACCGTGCCCTCGCGGCTCTTCATCTTGCCGTTGGGCAGTTCGACCATGCCGTAGGAGAAGTGGACGAGGCTCTTGCCCCATTCGAAGCCCAGCTTGTCGAGCAGGATGGAGAGCACCTGGAAGTGATAGTTCTGCTCGTTGCCCACGACGTAAATCATTTTGTCGATGGGGAAGTCCTGGAAGCGGAGTTTGGCAGTGCCGATGTCCTGCGTCATGTAGACGCTTGTGCCGTCGGCGCGGAGCAGCAATTTCTCGTCGAGGCCTTCGGCGGTGAGGTCAGCCCATACAGAGCCGTCGGGCTTGCGGTAGAAGAGGCCTTTCGCCAATCCTTCCTCCACCTTCTCGCGGCCCTCCAGATAAGTGTCGCTTTCGTAGTAGATTTTGTCGAAGCTCACGCCGAGCGCCTTGTAGGTCTCGTCGAATCCGGCGTAGACCCATTCGTTCATCTTGCGCCACAGCGCGCGCACCTCTTCGTCGCCCTGCTCCCACTTGACGAGCATTTCGTGGGCTTCCTTGATGAGGGGCGCTTCCTTCTTGGCCTTCTCGGTGGCGGCTTCTTCGTCCATGCCTTCGGCCTGATATTGTGCGGCGAGCGCCTTCACCTCCTCGCGGTAGTGCTTGTCGAACGCCACGTAGTAGTCGCCGATGAGGTGGTC
This sequence comes from Bacteroidales bacterium, assembly GCA_030531095.1. GTDB lineage: Bacteria > Bacteroidota > Bacteroidia > Bacteroidales > Bacteroidaceae > Alloprevotella. The sequence goes on along the minus strand of JAUNOO010000044.1, from coordinate 10,801 downwards.
GCCCTTCTTGCCGGACGACTCGGGCGTTTCGCCGTTGCCATACTTGAGCCATGCCAGCATCGACTTGCAGATGTGGATGCCGCGGTCGTTGACGATGTTGGTCTTGACCACGCGGTTGCCGTTCGCCTCCATGATTTGGGCGAGCGACCAGCCCAGCAGGTTGTTGCGCACGTGGCCCAAGTGGAGCGGCTTGTTGGTGTTGGGCGAGGAGTACTCAATCATCACCAGCGGAGAGCCCTCGGTGGGCGCCGTGAAGCCGTAGTTCGGGGCGGCATTGACGTCGGCGAGCAGTTCCACCCACTTTGCGGGAGCGATGACGAGGTTGAGGAAGCCCTTCACCACGTTGAATCGCGCCACGGCGTCGGAGTTTGCCACGAGGTAGTCGCCGATTTCCTGCGCCGTGTCCTCGGGTTTCTTGCGCGAGGTGCGGAGCAGCGGGAACACCACGAGCGTGAGGTGGCCTTCAAATTCGCGTTTTGTCTTCTGGAGTTGTATGAGGTTGTCGGGCACTTCCTGTCCGTAGAGTGCCTGTATGGCGGCGCGCACGTCGGCGCCAAGCTGTTGTTCGATTTTCATATCGGGCGGCTTTGTTTATCCTAATTATATGGCGTACAGTTTATACAGGCTGCAAAGTTACTACATTTTGGCGAAGTAAGGGAGCGGCGGCGGCGGAAAAGTGCGCGCGTCCGATAAGTGGGCGTACCACAACACTTCGCCCCTTCGCCGCGTCCCGGACAAAGCAAACGTCCAGACCGGTGGCAGGGTGGCGTACCGGTCTGGACGAGTGGTCAAAGCTGTGGCAGTGGCGGGAGGGGGCGGCGCACGCCTATTCTCCTGCGCGCTTCTTGGGCTGGATGTTCAGTTTGTAGATGACGTGGACCATCACGTAGCGCGGCGTGACGTTGCGCCACGTCTCGACGCGGCCCTGCGAGTTGACGGTCTGCGTCAGGTTGGAGAGCTGGCCGAGGATGTCGAAGGCGTCGACGGCAAAGGTGAGGTTACCCTTGAGCACGCGCTTGGCGAGGCGGGCGTTCCACACCACGTCGTCCGTGTTGGCAGCGTCGTCTTCATAGCCGCGACGGCTGTAGACGGTGAGGTCGGTGGCGAGTTGCATGTCCCACGGCAGTTCCACCTGCACCGTTGGGCCGTAGTTGAAGTCCCACACCGTGAACGGCGTGAAGCTCTCGCGCTGGCTGGTGGCGCGGTTCCATGAGCCGTAGGCCTTCACGCCTGCCTTCACCTTGCCCAGACGGTAGTCGAGCCTCAGCGTCTCGGTCGCCCACCACGTGCTGACGGTGGAGCGCGACGGTGCTACGGCACTTTCGATGGAGATGAGGTCGACGCTGTGGTAGAGCTGGGCGAAGGTCGCCGTGCTCAGCGTGAGGCGTTTCTTCTTGTCGAGCGGCATGGCGTAGTCCACGCCAGCGGAGAGGACGTAGTTGCCGTTCACGTTCTCGGGCGCATAGGTTCTCACGCCGGTGGCGCGGTCGTAAGTGTAGGCCCAGGCCTGTGCGTTGCGCGTGAAGGTGGCGTTGAAGGAGGTGCTGAAGTAGCGCTGCTTGCGCTGGCTGTTGTTGGTGTGGGCGAGGCGGACGGTGTGGGTCGCCGTGTTCTTCAGGTCGGGATTGCCGTTGTAGATGTTGAGCGGGTCGGCGTTGTCCTCGATGTTCAGGAAGTAGAGCATATCCGGCGCCCTGTGGCGGAGCCTGTAGGTCAGTTCCACGCTGCGCGCACCGTCGTGCCACTTGTAAGTCACCTTCGCCGAGGGGTTGAAGAAGACCGTGTGGCGCGTCGTCACGCCGTCGTAGGTATTGCGGGCGTAGTCCAGGCGGCGGTGCGTCATGACGAGGGGCAGCGTCACGTCGAAGTGGAGCCAGTTGTAGTTCTCGCCAAACCAACGGTCGTCCTTCACGTAGATTTGTGCAGTGTGGCGCGTATCAGTCTGACGGCGTTCGTAGCTGTTTTCGTCGTCGAGCGCCTCCTCCAGCAGTGCCGTCTCAGAGGGCAGCACGCCAAGTGCCTGGTCGGAGTCGATGCCCCACCCTGCCAAGCGGTCAAGGCGATAGAGGTAGTTGTCGCGGCGCGTATGGGTCTGCCCGAAACTGTAGCCGGGCTTCACGAGCAACTGACCCGACGCCCAAAGCATATAGTCAGCCCCCACGGTGTAGTCCAGACTGCGGTCGGGATGTCCCTTAGTCCAGCGGTTTCGGTAGTCCGCCGTCGTCGTGCCGTCAGTAGTCGAGGCAGAAGGATAATCGAGCAGGTAGTGGTCGAACGTTTCGTTGCGGGCGTCGGAGGCCGACACCGAAGCGTTGAGCTGGAGCACGTCGGGCCCCATCTTGATGTTGCTGCTGATGTCGATGCCGCCGTCGTAGCTGCGGCCGTTGGAGGCGGCTTCCGACACCGTGCGGTTCACGGCGAGGCGGCGCAGCAGGTTGCCCGCCTGCGGCTGGCGGATGCTGTCGATGAGCGCCGCCATGTCGTAGCCCTCGGGCTGGGCGGAGAAGGTGGCACCGGCATACGACGTGCGGTTGCGCTGTTTCGAGTAGTTGAAGTAGGGCTGGAAGTTGAGCAGCAGCCCGTCGTTCGGGGTGAACTTCAGCTTATGGTCGGTGCTGACGCTCACGTTGTGGCTCTTCGAGGCGCTCTCGCTGCGCTCAAAGGTATTGCCCTGCGGCAGGAAGTCTTCCGCCGCGGTGCGCGTCACGTTGCTGGCGTCGGAGTGGTTGGCGGTGACGCTGCCCGACACCTCAAAGTGCTTGAACTTGTCCTTCACCAGATAGTCGAGCGCAGCCATGCGCGTGGTGAGCAGACCGCTCGGCATACTTTCGGGCGTCCATTCGCTGTTCTGGCCGGGCTTTCGCGTATCGTTCACGTCGTTGATGTTGCCCACCAATGTAATGCGCGACTGCGGCGTGAATCGCATGGCGAAGAGGCGCGCCAGGTAGTTGCCCTCCGTACTGTAGCCCGCCTCGACGTTGCCCATCCAGCCTATGCTGTACTGCTTCTTCAGGCGCACGTCCATCACGTACTGTTCGTCGCCCACGCGCTTGCCCACCATGCGGCCCACGTCGCCCTGCTTCTCGTACACCTGCACCGTGCGCACCGTGTAGGAAGGCAGATTGTCGAGCATGATGCGGTTGTCGCCCTTGAAGAAGTCCTCGCCGTTGAGCAGCAGACTCTCCACCTGCTTGCCGTTCACGAGGATGCGGCCGTCGTCCTTCAATTCCACGCCCGGCAACTGACTGATGAGGGCGTCGAGCATAGAGCCTTCAGCCAACTGGAAGGCGTCGGCGTTGAATACCAGCGTGTCCTTCTTCATGTAGAACTTCACCTTCGTGGCGGTCACCGTCGCCTCGCCCAAATTCTGCTCGCGCGGCTTGCGGCGGATGTAGGCGTCGTGGAGTTTCATGGTCGTGCGCCCCTTGAACTTATGGGCGGGAATGTCGAGAAAACAGGTTTCGTAGTCCTCCAGTTCAAAGCGCACGATGTGAGCCTCCATGTCCGTGGGCACATTGAAGTGCCACGCCGGATGACGGTCGGCACAGTAGTCGTTCGCCATAACCATCGAGTCGACCACGCTACTGTCGGCGCGCATAAGCGTCACCTTCGCGCCCGTCAGCATTTCGCGAGTGAAGGCGTTGAAGAGTCCGCCGTAAATCATTCCCGTTTTCTGCGCCATAGCCGAAAACGGCAGGCAGCCAAAGAGGAGGGCTGCAAGGAGGAGAGAGGTGTAGATGTTTCTTCTCATGATGTTGATGTATTTGTTAGGTCGTGAGTTCAGAGGGCCGTCGGGACATCATTGCCTACAACGAAGCTTCGTCCGCCGCAAACGCGTTGCCGGCATCGGGCAATTTTCCCCAGCCTCTACCTATATAACTGACAACCTCCCGTTTTGTGACAGTCGGACACCCACTTTTTTTCAATAATTTTTCGTGAAGACCACAAAAGAACTGTTTTTCAAATGGTTAAAAGTGCTGCGCGGAGGGGCAAAGATGAGCGGCGCAAGCCCATTTGCCAATCCCCCCACCAGAACTTTTACAACTTAGTCCTGAGCTATTGAGAATTAGTCCTGAGCTTTTTCAACTTAAAGCTCAGGACTAAATTCTCGAAAGCTCAGGACTATTTTTTGATAGCCCGCTTTCCACCGGAGAATGCCAGGTGGAAAGCGGGCTTTGGTTTTCGATATGAGGGCGGTGGCGCACGCCGGGGGCAGAGGAGTAGTGGTGGCGGGCAGAGGCGTTGCGGTGACGGCGGCGGTGTTGCGCCTATTCGTTGCGTTCCTGTGCGTCGCTGTTTCGGTCGAGCGCTTCGACGTTGACTTTCTTCTTTGCGTTGTTGCCGAAGGTCCAGTTCAGGATGAGGAAGAAGCTGGCACTGCTACGACGGCCCTGCGTGATGCTGTAGGTGGCGGTGTTGAGGCGGTTGTACGACTTCTTGAGCGTGGCATTGCCCTGGAGCGTCAGGCTCAGTTTCTTGTTGAACGAATAGCGCGCCGAGAAGTTGGAGGTGAGGTTGAGGGGGCGGTGGTAGAGGCTGGGGGTTGTGCGCTTCGACACGAGCGTCAGTCCGCCCGCCAAGAGCCACTTCTTCGCGCGCCAGCGCAGGGAGGTGTAGACGGAGTACCACCACATCGGCTTGTAGGGCTCGCCGTATTCCCAGCGGCGCACTTCGGCGTGCGCCGTGCCGCCGAGGGTCAGATAGAGGTTCTTGACGACGTAGTCCTGGTAGCTGCCGTTGAACTCCCAGCGGAAGTAGTCGCCGTTTTGGGTGATTTCGTTGAACACGGTGTCGTTCTGGAGGTAGGTGCGATAGACGTTGACGTTCGTGTTCCAGATGGCGCCCGTCGTAATGGTGAAGCGCTTGGTCAGGTTGGAGTTGAGCGTGACGGCATACGTGCGGCTGGTCTTTTCCTTGCCCGTGCTGAAGGTGATTTCCTTGTCGCTGCTGCGGTCGAAGTTGGTGTAGAGGTCGCGGGCGTTGTTGAGGGTTGCGCTCGTGGAGAGACTGAGGCTCAGGTTGTAGTAGTTGACGTTGTGTTTCTTGATTTTCCACTGCCAGAAAAGCATCGGCTCTACGGTGTTGTAGGTGCGGCTGAGCCGCTGACCGAGGAGGTGGTCGGTGAAAGAGGAATAGTAGTTGCGGTAGTTGGCGCCCACTGTGAAGTAGAACTTGTCGTCCGCCAACTGACGGCCGTAGGAGGCGTAGACCTTCGTGATGCCCTCGCGGTAAAAATAGTCGGCGGAGAGACTTTCGTTGCGCAGTGCCGCGCCCCCGTTTGTGGACGAACGGAAGTCGCGGACTAGTTCCTGCGTGGTGAGGATGTACTTCGCGCCGTAGGAAATCTGTCCGCCCTTGCCCTCGTTGATTGCCCAGTGTCCGTCGATGGCGGGGCTGAAGGTGCGGTTCGTGCCGTCCTCGCTCTTCACCGACATTTCGCGCAAGAGCGTGTCGCCCTCAAGCTCGGCGTGCCAGTCGTAGGTCACGCTGTCGGGCTGGTAGACGTCGGACTTCTGCTGGAGGTAGTCGAGCGAGAACTGGAGGTCTGAGCCGAACTCGTCTATCGTCCACAGATATTGGCCGTAGATGTCGAACTTGAACTGGTTCCAGTCCTCCGAAAGGACGCGCGACTTGCTGAAGGCGGAGAGGACGTTGCGATAGTCGACGTCGTAGGTTTCATAGCTGTTGTCGACGTACTTGGGGATTATCTCGGTGGAGAAGCCGAGGGAGAGCTGGTGCTTGTCGTTGATGTCGTAGAAGAGGCTTTCGTCGATGGTGTAGGTGCGTGCCGTCGCCGCCTTGCCGTTGGCGCTGCCGTGGTAGACGGTGCCTTCGCCGAAGTAGGTTTTCTCGACCTCAATGTCGTTGGGGTAGTAGCGGGTGTCGGGGTGTTCTGTGGCGTCGAAGGTGGTGAGCGAACTCCACTTGCCGACGCTGAACGTGAGGGCGGAGGTGAGTTCCAGATTGGTGATACCCTTGCGGTGGAAGGCGATGTCGGGCGCAAGGTTGCCCAGCACCACGCCGTCGTGCTGCCGCTTCAGCTTGACGCGCATCACCGCGCCGTCGCCGCCGAACTCGACTGCGCCGAAGGGGTAGACCTCAATTTTCTCGACCATCTCGGTGGGCAGGGTGCGCAAGTAGGTTTCGGGGTTAACGCCCTTGAGTTGTCGGCCGTTGACGTAGACGGTGGAGATGGGGCGGCCGTAGACGGAAAGGCCGTCCATGCCGGGAATGAGGTCGAGGGCGTATATCATCATTTCGTGGCTGAGGAGCGGGTTGTCTGCCACTGCCACCTCGAAGTGGTTGCCCTTGTCCTTGATGAGTTGGGCGCTCACGACGGCTTCGCTGAGCGTGTTGCCCTCTTCCTTGAGGGCGAGGTTCACGTCGGCCTGGTCACCGCCCACCGTGAGACGGAAGTAGCCCGTCTTGTAGCCCACGAGCGACGCTTTCAGCGTGTAGGTGCCGGCGGGCAACGCGAGGACGTAGCGCCCGAGGCTGTCGGACATGGCGGAGAGGAGGACGGCGGCATTGAGGCTGGCGGTGTCCTTCAGAACTGCCACGTTGCTGTAGGCGCAGGGCGTGCCGTCGGCGCTGTTGTAGACTTTTCCCGCCACGCGAAACTGGGCCTGGACGGAGAGGACAAACGCGGCGAACGCCAGAAGGAGGGCTAATGACTTTTTCATGAGAGAACGTATTGACGTTGGTTAGTACTTGGGGTGGATGGGGGCGGACTTGGCGGTTTTTTCTGACCTCCGCGCCTGCCTCTGCGGGGGCTGCGGTTCAGAAAATCTCGCAATCGTTATCGCAAATTTAATGAAACACCCAATTCGGGGGGTATGACTCTGCTAAAAAAGCTAAATCTGTTATTTTTTGAGGAGAATTGTAGGTATTTCATAATGATTTCGGGGCGAAAACCCAGTGCGCGCCGCCGTTTCAAGCCGCCGGAATGCGCAACGCCGGGCGGAAAACGGGACGATTTCCTGCCGCGCAGCAGATTTTGGCGGTGCGCTTTAGGCTGTGTGACAGAAAATTTCTAATTTTGTCCCCTGTAAGCGGTTGGGCGTTGCCAACGGCGGAGGTTTCCACCGGGCGGCGCTCACGAAGAGGGAAACGGGTGAGAATCCCGTACAGTCCCGCTGCTGTGTTTCCTTGTGTAGTCTCCAAACCGACTGAGACAGCCACTGCGCCGAAAGCCCGAATTGCGGGCGCGCCGCGGGAAGGCGTTTGGAGTAAGGAAGAGTCAGAAGACCTGCCGCCTGCATCTCAACGACGCCCCTGTGCCTCCGAGGAGAGGACGGGACGCCACACTACCGACAGCAAACTCGTAAATTTGCGCCTCAGAGAGAAGAGAATGATGACTCGCTCCGTCCTGACACGAACAGCGGCCGCACTCACGATGGCGGCTCTGTCAGTGGGCTTGCCGCACTGCGCCTTGGCGGACGACGCCACGCCGCACGACTTGCCCGCCGACACGCTGGGCGAAGCTACGGTCGTGACCTACCGACTGCCGGCGGCGATGACATCGGCTCTGCCCGTGCAACGGCTCGACACGCTCGCCCTGATGCGGCGCGGGGTGACGGACATCGGCGATGCGCTGCGACGCTTCGCAGGAGTCAACCTGCGCGACTATGGCGGGGCGGGCGGACTGAAATCGGTATCAGTACGCGGACTCGGCGCGGCGCACACCGTGGTGAGCTACGACGGACTGCCCGTGAGCGACGCGCAGAGCGGACAAATCGACATGAGCCGCTACTCGACAGACCGCCTCGCAGGTATCGGACTGGAGGTGGCGGACGCGGCACCGATTCTTTCGCCCGTGCGCCTGCTCTCGGCGGCGCAGGTGGTGATGTGGTCGGCACAACCCGACACGGCGGCGACCCGAGTAAGCGCCGCACTGCGCCACGGTTCGTTCGGCACGGTGAGCCCTGCCTTCACGCTCTCGACACCACTGTCACGACGCACGGCACTGAGCGTGGGCGGCGACTTCTACTACGGCCGAAACGACTATCCCTTCACGCTCGAGAACGGCGTGGCGACCTCGCGCGAACGACGCGTCAACAGCCGGATGCAATCGTGGAACGGCGAGGCGAACCTCTTCACGTCGCTGCCCGGAGGCACGTGGCTCTCGAAGGTGAGCTACTATAACAACCACCGCCGCCTGCCGGGGGCGGTCACCTACTACACGAACGCCAACAACGAACGGCAGCAGGAGCAGGCGGCACTGGCGCAGACGCTCTGGCGGCAGGCGTTCGGGCACTGGGGCTTCATGGCGGGGGCGAAATTCAACTTTCAGGAAAACCGCTACACGAACATCAGTGGCGAATATCCCGGCGGACGGCTGGAACAGTTCTATTGGCAACGCGAATGGTACGCCACTGCGGGCGCGTCCTACAGGGTGGGCAACCTGAACCTGTCGTACGCCGTCGATGCCGCCCACCAGGCGCTCAACAGCAACCTCGCAACGGACACCGACGTGGCGCGCCTTTCCCTCTTGCAGGCGCTGTCGGTGAGATATGCCATCGGGGCGGTCACAGCAACGGCGCGACTGGCAGCACACGTCTACGACAACCACAGCGACGACGGCGAGTCGGCTCAAGACGCGAAGCGGCTCACGCCAATGTTCTCCCTGGCTTGGGCAGCTGTCCGTTCGCACCGCTTGCAGCTCAATGCCCGCGCGTTCTATCAGGAGCTGTTCCGCGTGCCGACGTTCACTGAATCGTATTACTACCACCTCGGTTCGCAGGACCTCAAGCCTGAACTGACGCGCCAGGTGGGCGCCGGCGTGACGCTCTTCTTCACCGACGCAACAGCGTGGTGGCGGAGCACATCGCTGACGGTGGACGGCTACTTCAACCGTGTGAGCGACCGTATCATGAGCATTCCCTACACGCTCTACGTGTGGCGCACGACGAATCTCGGCAAGGTGGAGACGGCTGGACTGGACGTGACGCTCGAAAGTCATTTCTGCCCTGCCGAGGGCCACGAACTGATTCTTTCTGCCAACCATTCCATCCAGAGTGCGACGGACAAGAGCAACCCTGCCGTATCGACCTACGGCCAGCAACTGGCATACACGCCGCTCCACAGCGGCACGGTTTCGCTGGCTTGGGAAAATCCGTGGGTCAACTTCGTGGCGCACACAACCTACGCCTCTTCGCGCTGGAGCAACAACGAACACCTCGCCACAACGGGACTGCCGGGCTACGGCGAAACGGGCTTCGGGCTCTACCGCGCATTCGGCCTGCGCCACGTCCGCATCGAGGCGCGCGCCGACTTGCTCAACGCCTTCGACAAGCAGTACGCCATCATCCGACGCTACCCCATGCCAGGCCGCGCCTACAGGCTGAGCCTGAAACTGACGTGGTAAAGGGCACTGGTTGAGGAGGCTCATTTCTCCGCGCCATAAAAAGAAATCATCACACAATTATTATATATCAAATACTCAAACCAAATGAAAAAGTTATTCTACTTTGCAGCCATCGCACTGATGACTTCTCTGGCCTTCACAGCCTGCTCGGACGACGACGAAACGCCCGCTCCCATTATCGACCCCGTTACGCCCAGCGACAGCACCTCCAACGACTCTACCTCCAACGACAGCACCAGTGCCGCCGAAGGTGCACGTCCCCGCGCCTACATCATCAATCAGGGCAACTACTACGGCGGCGTGAACGGCTCCATCGGTCTGTTCGACATCGAAAACCTTGCCTACACCGACGACTACTTCTACGCCGTCAACAGCCAGAGCCTCGGCGACTCGCCTCAGGGCGCCATCCTCTACGGCTCCAAGATTTACGTCCCCATGTACGGCTCTGACCTGCTCTGGGTGCTCAATGCCTCCACGCTCGAGGTGATTGCTTCCGTCGCCACCGACGAGCCCGAGGGCGTGACGGGCGCCGGTGCCTACGTGTTCGTGACGAACAACGACGGCTACGTGAGCCAGATTGACACCGCTTCCTACCAGGTGGTCAACCACGTGGAAGTAGGCCCCAACCCCGCCAACATCACGACCTGCGGCAACTACGTCTACGCCTCCATCTCTGACGGCTACAACTACTCCAACAGTTACGCCGACGGCTACCGCGTGGCAGTCATCGACGCCCAGACGGGCGAGGTGACCGACACCATCGGCGTGGGCATGAATCCGGGTCAGATTGTGGCCGACAGCAACGGCAACCTCTTCGTCCTCAACCGCGGCGACTACTACACCGTGATGCCCACCATCTCTGTCATCAGCACTGCGACGAACCAGGTGGTCCACACCATCAACTTCCCGCTCACCGTGGCTAGTGGCACTACTCCCGGCGCAGTCATCAACACCGACGACGTGAACCTCTACATCCTGAGCTACTACGCAGACTACTATACGGGCAACGTGACCTCCACTCTGTCCACGTTCAGCGCCTACTCGGGCACTTTCATTTCGACCAACATCCTCGGCGACGATGCCGAAATCGGCAGTCCGGTAAGCATCGACATCGACAACTCCAACGGCAACATCTACATCTGCTCTGACGTCAACGCCAACGGCTATGCTGAAACGGGCCGTCTCCACATCTTCAACGCCGCCGGCGAAAGCGTGAAGACCGTCAGCACGGGCATCCACCCCTGCGGCGTGGTGTTCAAGTACTAAGAGATTACCTCTGAAAACCATAACAAAAAGGGCTTTCTGGCGATTAGCCAGAGCTACAGAAAGCACGACCAGATCCATCAAAAACTAGTCCTGAGCTTTTAGTAACTAGTCCTGAGCTTTTTACCCCAAAGCTCAGGACTAATTTTTAAAAGCTCAGGACTAATTTAA
>JAUNOO010000043.1 GCA_030531095.1 Bacteroidales bacterium | reverse complement strand
AGGACTTTTGAAACCAACCCCAATCCCAATCTTCATTTCCACTGGTACGCGCCGCAAATTCCCACGCATACCGATGATATAATAAGGATTATTAACCCTTTGCCGCCCCACCACAGCCTCGAAAACAAAAAAACGGCAGACAACCAAACGATTGCCTGCCGTTTTTAATCGTACCCAGACGCAACGATACGCCATGTAATACTGAGGGATTGCAAAAAAGAAAAAAGGAGAGAACCCGTTACTAAATTAATCCTTTCTCACGGATCATCTTAATCATAGCCTCCTCCTCGTCAAGATTATAATATTTTGAATCCCAAGTGTCCTTTCTTGACTATTATATACAATTGCTATTTCAAATAATACAAGCACACGTCATCAATTAGTTTTGAGACCAAATCAACTTGTGCATCAAAGGTTTCTGCCTCATTAAATTCTTGGTAGAATTTGTCTTTGGCATAAAAGTAATAACAATTGCACTCTTCTTCAGGTTTATTCGCATATTTAGAAGAAAACTTTTTACCTTCCTCTATCTGCTTACAAAGTTTTTTTGCCCAGTTATCAACATTTCTAGCTTCAACACAGATAACTTCTTGCTCATTTATCCATAGAGCAATGGACAACCAGATAGATTTTCTTCTACCATCCTTTGGTTTAACCTCAAATTGAAAGCCATAGTGAGAGCTGTTCACATCTTCCCTATAACAAGAAAGAGTATATAAATCGGTCTCACGGGCTATAGCATATCGAAATACCTTTCCTAGGGTATATAAATTACTTAGACCTTGTAGTTTCACTTTTTTGTTGTCCTTATGTATTCCTATATTCTGAAAGCTTGATTCGACATTTCTGACAAGTCTTTTCATTGAAGACTGAAAATCAGTCCCTGCGTCAGATAACTCCTCTTTCTCGAAATCTAGCACAGCATTGAGCAAACTTATCCAACTATATTTTACTATCGGGCACTTGTGTCTACCAACTTTCAAATCTGGTTCTCGCTCAAAAGAAGGATTTCCTCCTACGGCAAGCAAAACCACCTTCTTCTTGTCACTCTCAAATTCGTTTAGATAGGCTTTGAACTCACGTTCCCATTCTTCTCTGTATTGCCCTCTATTATCAGAGTATTTGGCCTCTATGATGACATCTATGTTGGCGAATCTAAAGAACACATCTGGCTCAACATAATTGCTGTTTCCTGTGTCATACCTTGAGTTTGGATTCCACTTCGGCCAAAACGCGAAATCATCAGCCATCAAGCCTGCATCTTCAGGTAAAATTCCTTTGTTAAATGCTGATGCTTTCAATATATCCCAAAACACAATGTCTGGCAACAACATAAGGTTCTCAAAGACAACAGATGTTTTGGGGTCCTCATTGGTGTTCTTATTATGTTGGGTACTATATATCATATTATTTGAAAAATATTGGCCATACTTTTCCCTGTAATTAAAATGCAAATATATAAAAACCAAACCGAAATGCCGGAACTTTTGCAGACTAACTTTCAAGGGCAAAAACGAATCGTGGAAATACAGAAGGACTGGAGGAGATTTTTGTTTTCTCCATCCATTCAAGTTTGGGATATATCATAAAAAGAAAAATCTGCAAGTATCGAAAATCAGATACTTGCAGATTTCTTCCGTACCCAGAGCCGGGGTCGAACCGGCACGGGTTGCCCCACTGGTGTTTGAGACCAGCGCGTCTACCGATTCCGCCATCTGGGCTTGAGGCAACTCGCCCTGCTGGGAGAATTGCGAGTGCAAAGGTAAGCGATTTTTCTTAACGAGCCAAAATTATGGGTGAAAATCTCTGCAATTTTCGTTCTTTAATCGTTTGGGGGCAACGGGTACGGGATTTTCTTCCTATATTAGCACAGCCTTACAAATAAATCAGATTCTGCTTATGGATACACAGCATTGTTATTGTATTATTTTGGCCGGCGGTATTGGTCGGCGCTTGTGGCCCTGCAGCAAGAGGGATATGCCTAAACAGTTTATCGACTTCCTCGGCACGGGGCGCACGCTGCTGCAACAGACTTATGACCGCTTCGCAAGGTTCATCGATAAGGACCATATTCTCATCTCTACTTTTGAAGAGTACCTGCCTCTGGTTCAGGAGCAACTGCCCGAAGTGCCCCGCAAGAACATTCTGGCTGAGCCGGTGCAGCTCTCCACTGCGCCGTCGGCGGTGTGGGGCTCGTGCCGCATCGGCAAGCAAGACCCGGAAGCCAACATCGTGGTGTCGCCCTCTGACCACCACATCGTGAACGAGGCACGCTTTGAGGAACAAATCCGCTCGGGACTGGACTTCGTGAGCCAGCACGAGGAATTCCTTGCCATCGGCGTGAAGCCCACCGTGCCCAACACGGCGTACGGCTACATCCAGATGGGCGAGAAGGGAAAGGAGGAGCACATGTTTCGCGTGAAGTCGTTCTCCGAAAAACCTGCGCCGGAGTATGCGCGAATGTTTGTGGAGTGCGGCGAATTTTTGTGGAACACGGGCATTTTCCTGTGGCACGCTTCGACCATGTTCCGCCACATCGAGGACAAGGCGCGCGGCTTCAGCGAGAAGACGGGCGTGTTTACGCCGGTGATGTCGGTGACGGAGGAGCTCGAAATGATTAAGAAGCGCTACCCGACGAGCCTGCACCGCACGCTCGACCTGGTCATCCTCGAGAAATGCGAGAACGTCTACGTGCAGCAGAACGACTTCGGCTGGGCCGACGTGGGCAGTTGGCCCGAACTCTACGAAGTGGCTGAGAAGGACGCCGACGGCAACGCGCAGTTGGGCAAGGCGAAGGTGCTGCTCTCGGGCTGCCAGAACAACCTGATTTGCTTGCCCGAAGATTCGGGCGCCATCATCCGCGGACTGGACGGCTATCTCGTGGCGCAGCACGGCAACCAGCTTGTAATTTGCCCCAACGACGACCCCGCCCTCGTGAGGCGGTTGGCGAACGAGGCGCAAATCAAGTTGGGCGACGATTTCGTCTGAGCGCCCCACGCGCAGAGGACTGCGCGAAAGGGCTTGTGGTCTGCATTTTTTTCGTAATTTTGCAGACCAAATATTCAAACCAGCATGAAAGAAAAACTGACAATAGTGAAGGTCGGGGGCAAGATTGTGGAAAACGACGCTGCCCTGGACCGCCTGATTCGTGACTTCTCACAAATTCCGGGCTACAAGGTGCTCATACACGGGGGCGGACGCACGGCTACCGACGTGGCTGCCCAACTGGGCGTGGAGACAAAAATGGTGGGCGGCCGCCGCATCACAGACGCCGAAATGCTCCGCGTGGTGACGATGGTCTACGCCGGACTGGTCAACAAGAACGTCGTGGCACAGCTTGAAGCTGCGGGTGTTTGCGCACTGGGTCTGACGGGCGCCGATATGGACGTCATCCGCTCCCACCGCCGCCCTGCGGGCGAAGTGGACTACGGCTTCGTGGGCGACGTGGACCGCGTGGACGGCGAACGCCTCGCACAACTCATCCACGGCGGCATCGTCCCGGTAATGGTGCCGCTCACTCACGACGGCAAGGGCTGCATGCTCAACACCAACGCCGACACCATTGCGGGTGAAACGGCAAAGGCGCTCGCCGGCTTTTTCGACGTGACGCTCATCTACTGCTTCGAGTTTGCCGGCGTGCTCGGCGACCCGCAGGACGAGGGGAGCGTCATTCCCCGCATCGACCGCCCGTTCTTCGACAAGTTGGTGGAGGAGGGCATCGTCTCGGGCGGCATGATTCCCAAATTGGAGAACTGCCTCGCCGCCGTAGAGGCGGGCGTGGGGCGCATCATCATCACGCGTGCCGACCTACTCAATGCCGACCTTGAACACGGCGCCGGCACTGTCATTGCTTAACATTCTCCCCTCTCCCCATTCACGACAATGGCACAACCCCACGAATATGAAGTGATGGCGCCGGTGGGCTCGCGCGAGTCGCTGGCAGCCGCCCTCAAGGCTGGTGCCGACTCGGTCTACTTCGGCATCGAGGCGCTCAACATGCGGGCGCACTCCGCCAACCGCTTCAACATTGACGACTTGCGCGAGATTGCATCCACCTGCGCCGCGCGGGGCGTCAAGACGTACCTCACCGTCAACACCATCATCTACGACGAGGACATCGCGCTCATGCACTCCATCTGCGACGCGGCGCACGAGGCGGGCATTTCCGCCATCATTGCCGCCGACGTGGCGGTGCTGGTCTACTGCCGCCAAATCGGGCAGGAGGTCCATCTCTCCACCCAGCTCAACATCTCGAACGTGGAGGCGCTGAAGTTCTACGCCCAGTTTGCCGACGTCGTCGTTCTGGCGCGCGAGCTCAATCTGGAGCAGGTGCGGAAAATCTACGACGCCATCGTCGCACAGCACATCTGCGGCCCGTCGGGACAGCCCGTGCGCATCGAAATGTTCTGCCACGGCGCGCTCTGCATGGCGGTGAGCGGCAAGTGCTACCTCTCGCTCGACAACCTGGGCCACTCCGCCAACCGCGGCGAGTGCATGCAGGTGTGCCGACGCGGCTACACGGTGCGCGACCGCGAAACGGGCGTGGAGCTCGACGTCGAGAACAAGTACATCATGAGCCCCAAGGACCTCAAGACCATCGGCTTCATCGACCGCATGATGGCTGCCGGCGTGCGGGTGTTCAAGATTGAGGGGCGCGCCCGCTCGGCGGAATACGTCTACACCGTGGTGCAGTGCTACAAGGAGGCCATCACCGCCGTAGAGCGGGGCGAATTCAGCGATGAAATGGTGGAAAACTGGAACGCGCGCCTCGCCACAGTCTTCAACCGCGGCTTCTGGGACGGCTACTATCTGGGGCAGCGGTTGGGCGAATGGAGCGCCAAATATGGTTCCTCCGCCACCGAGAAAAAAGTCTACGTCGGCAAGGGCATCAAATACTTCTCGCGCCTCGGCGTGGGCGAGTTCTACCTCGAAGCGGGCGACATCGCCGTGGGCGACCGCCTCGTCATCATCGGTCCTACCACCGGCGTCATCTATGTCACTGCCGACGAAATCCACTTCGACGACGGTCCTGTGGACGTCGGGCGCAAAGGACAAGCCATCAGCATCAGTGTGCCCGAAAAGATTCGCCCTTCCGACAAGCTCTACAAGCTCGTGAAGGCCTGACGCCTTATTTATATATGTATCAACCCCCAATCAGACAATGAACCTACTCTTTGACTTCGGCGGCGTGTTGGTCGACCTCGACCAGAGCCGTTGCATCAGCGCCTTCGAGGCCTTGGGCTTCGACATCCGCCCCTGCCTCGGCACCTACGTGCAGGCGGGCATCCTGTCGGGCTTGGAGCGCGGCCAGATTTCGGTCGCCGAATTCTGCAACCAGTTGCGCACACTGTCGAACCGCCCCGACCTGACGGACGAAAGCATTGTGCAGGCGTGGGAGCAATACCTCACGGGCGTGCCCGAAGACCGGTTGGAAATGTTGCTGAAAATCAAGCAACACTATCCCACCTACGTGCTGAGCAACACGAACGAGATTCACTGGGACATGGCGCGCAACGGTTATTTCCGTTACAAGGGCCTTCAGGTGAGCGACTTTTTCCGCAAGGTCTTCCTCTCCTACGAACTGGGCGTGGAGAAACCCTCCCCCGCCATCTATGAGGCAGTGGTGAAAGGCATCGGCTGTGCACCCGAGGAGATTCTCTTCTTCGACGACTCGGAGGTGAACTGCGAAGCCGCGCGCCGCTGCGGACTGCAAGCGCGATTGGCTCCAGCCAACGGCGTGTGGCTCGACTTCTTCACGCCCGACGGCGTGTATATCCCCGAATGAGAAATGCAAGTCGGCTTACCCCAATAAATTCATGACGCGACTCATCCCCTTCACCCCTTCGGCCAATCGCCCCAAGGTGGCTACCATCGGCTTTTTCGACGGTGTCCACCTCGGTCACCTCTACCTCTTCGGACAGGTGCGCCGCGAGGCCGAAGCGCGCCACCTCGCCACGCTCGCCATCACCTTCGACCGCCATCCGCGCCAGGTGCTCCAGGCCGACTACCAGCCCGCCTTGCTCAACACCACCGACGAAAAGCTCGACCGCCTGAAATTGGCAGGGCTCGACGCTTGCGCGGTGCTCGACTTCGGGCGCGAAATGTCCGCCCTCACGGCGCGCGAGTTCATGGCGGAATACCTGAAGGGGCAGTTCGGCGTGGAAGTCCTCGTCATCGGCTACGACCACCACTTCGGCAGCGACCGCCTCGCGGGATTCGACGACTACCGCGCCATCGGGAAGGAACTGGGGATAGAAGTGGTGCAGTCGCAACCGTTCCAGACCGCCGAATTCACCGTAAGTTCGTCGACCGTGCGCCGTCTCCTCCAGGGCGGCGACGTGGAGCGCGCCCGCCAATGCCTCGGCTACCCCTACCAACTGGCAGGCACGGTGGTGGAGGGGCACCACGTGGGCCACGACCTGGGCTTCCCCACAGCCAACCTGCGCCCCGCCTGCCCCGACAAGCTCATACCCGGTCGCGGCGTCTATGCCGTGGAGGCGGAGGTGGGCGGAAAAACCTACGGCGCAATGCTCAACATCGGTTGGCGTCCCACGCTCGACAACGGGGCTGAATCCTCGATAGAATCGCACATTTTCGACTTCGACGGCAACATCTATGGCCAGTCCCTCACGCTACGTTTCCTCCACCGCATCCGCGACGAGCACCGCTTTTCCTCACTCGAGGCGCTCAAGGCACAACTGCAGGCCGATGCCGTGGAGGCACAACAATTTCTGAACGCCCCACACTAAGTATATGACAAAAGCCATTTCCGCTTTCCTCTGCTTTTTCTTCTACATGGCGCTCGCCCTGGGATTGGCCACGCTATGGGCCAATGCGGGTCACCTCAACGCGGGCGACAACGATCCCCTCGTGCAACCCTCGCCAGTGGTCTACGGCGTGTCGCAGCTCGTCTGCCTCGTCCTGACCGCCGTCCTGCTCTGGGCGTTCCGAATTGTCCGCCGTCGCCCCCTTCAGTCCGGCGTGCGTCTGGGCGGAAAGACGTGGGCGATGTCACTCGTCAGTTTCCTCCTCATCGCCCTGGGTATCTCCATATTCATCACGCCCTTCGGGCTCACCGACGACGGACAGATGGCACTTTTCAACGCGATGAAGGGGAACGTCCTCTGCCTTTTCCTCCTCACGGTGGCAGGCCCGCTGTTTGAGGAATTGGTGTTCCGCGAAGGCATCGTGCGCAACCTCATTGCGTCCAAAGTCCACCCCCTTCTCGCCGTCCTCGTCAGCGCGTTGCTCTTCGGCATCGTCCACGGCAACTTGGCGCAGGCCGTACCCGCCATCATTCTCGGTCTTGTCCTCGGCGTGGCGTACCTGCTGACGGGCGACATCCGCCTGAGCGGCATCATGCACATCTGCAACAACACCCTCGCCATCCTCATGCTGACCTTCCCCGAAACGGAAGCCGCCATCGCTGCCCTGCCCACGGCGGGTCAGTTTGCTGTGGGCGGCGTCATGTGCCTCGCTGGCGGGGCAATGATGTTCAGCGTCTGCCGCCCCGTCCTCAGAAGAGGCTGAGCGGAAAAACGGCGGTTTCATCGGCAATTTCCGCACTGCACCGTTCCGCCCGAACAGATTTTCACCCCATAGATTCCCCCCTCACCAGTCAAATCCGAAACATTCCACCACATCATGAAGATTGGACACGTAGATTTGGGCGACCGCCCTGTACTTCTCGCCCCGATGGAGGACGTCACCGACATCGGTTTCCGCCTCCTTTGCCGCCGCCTCGGCGCTTCGATGGTCTACTCCGAATTTGTTGCTGCCGACGCGCTCGTCCGCATGGTCAACAAGAGTTTGGAGAAGCTCACCGTCTGCGACGAGGAGCGCCCCGTGGCCATTCAGATTTACGGCAAAGACCCCGTCGCCGTGCGCGACGCCGCCCAGATTGTGGTGGAACGCGCCCACCCCGACGTGCTCGACCTCAACTTCGGTTGCCCGGTGAAACGCGTGGCAGGCAAAGGCGCTGGCGCGGGTATGCTCCAGAACGTCCCTCTGTTGCTCGACATCACGCGCACCGTCGTCGACGCTGTGTCCGTACCCGTCACGGTGAAGACGCGCCTCGGCTGGGACGCTGAACACAAAATCATCGTCGACCTTGCCGAACAGCTTCAGGACTGCGGCATTCAGGCGCTCACCATCCACGGCCGCACGCGTTCGCAGATGTATACGGGGCAGGCGGACTGGACGCTCATCGGCGAGGTGAAGCGCAACCCGCGTATGCACATTCCCATCATCGGCAACGGCGACATCTGTAGCGGCGAGGACGCGCGCCGCGCCTTCGATGACTACGGCGTAGACGCCATCATGGTGGGTCGTGCCACCTTCGGCCGTCCCTGGATATTCAAGGAAATCCACGATGCCCTCCATGCCGACGACCACTCGGTGGACCACGTCATCGACACGCCCTACGCCCCCATGACGCCCGACTGGCAGCTCGACGTACTCAAAGAACAGGTGCGCCAGAGTGTTGCGCGCATCGACGAATACCGCGGCATCCTCCACATCCGCCGTCACCTCGCCGCCACGCCGCTCTTCAAGGGCTTGCCCAACTTCCGCCAGACGCGCATCGCCATGCTCCGCGCCGAAACAGTCGACGAGCTTTACAAAATCATGGAAAGTACCCGCCCGCTTATTCGCGAGGCGGCACAGACAGAAGGGTGAGACGCAAGTCTCGCCTTTTTTATTTGATAAACTCAGCTGGTGGCATGTGGTGCGTATGTGAAATTTTATAGCTATCAAAAATTAGTCCTGAGCTTTTGGAGAAGTATCACAGGGATATTTTTCTAAAGCCCTGGTGGCGCTCTACAGAAGGCACTGAATTCCGCGCATAAAATTCGGAAGTTCGCGGCACAGTCTGAAAATGCAACGCAGGGGAGTGGGAAAACCCGATTCTGAGGGATTTCTTTTGCGGCGGGGCGTCCATATTTTCCGCCTGAGCACCCGCAATTCAGTTTTATTCCTTATCTTTGTCTCCAAATAAAATTGAACTACCCAAAAGACGAGTCGTCTGCAAACTGGCCTACGCTTATGAACGTCAGGATTGACCCTACATGGAACGAACGGCTTCGCGCCGAATTTGAGTCGCCCTATTTTCAGCAGCTCACTGACTTTGTGCGGGCTGAATATAAGGCGGGGGCGTGCTATCCGCCCGGGGCGCAGATTTTCAATGCGTTCGACCTCTGCCCGTTCGACAAGGTAAAGGTGGTCATCATCGGCCAAGACCCTTACCACGAGCCGGGGCAGGCGGAGGGACTTTGCTTCTCGGTGGCGGACGGTGTGCCGTTTCCGCCCTCGCTCCGCAACATTTTCAAGGAAATCAACGACGACATCGGTACGCCGGTGCCCACGAGCGGCAGTTTGCGCCGCTGGGCTGAGCAGGGCGTGCTGCTGCTCAACGCCACGCTGACGGTGCGCGCCCATCAGGCGGCGTCGCACGCGGGGCACGGCTGGGAAGCATTTACCGACGCCGCCATTCGCCACCTCGCCGAGGAGCGTGACCACCTGGTCTTCATCCTCTGGGGCAGCTACGCGCAGAAGAAGGGCGCCATCATCGACCGCACGCGACACCTTGTGCTGCAATCTGCCCATCCTTCGCCCTTGTCCGCCTCACGCGGATTCTTCGGCAACCACCATTTTTCGCTCACGAACGATTATCTCGTGAAGCACGGCCAAACGCCCATTGCCTGGTGAGCCGACGCTGCCGGACATATAGACGCTGTGCTGAACCCGTTCTCTCACTCTACAAACTGACATGACTGTCCCCAATAATGCGCCCTCCCCCAACGCCGCCGCGCACCGGTTGCCGCCTCTGCTGCAGGTGGGCGACGTGATTCTCTCGCCCGACATCCTGACCGAGTGCTTCTGCTGCGACCTTGAGGCGTGCGGCGGAATTTGCTGCGTGGAGGGCGACGCGGGTGCACCGCTGACGCTGGAAGAAGTGGGCGAACTGGAGAACGTGCTCGACGCCGTATGGCCCGACCTGAGCGCTTCGGCTCAAGCGGTCATCGACAAGCAGGGCGTGGCGTACAACGACCAGGACGGCGACCTCGTGACGAGCATCGTCCACGGCAAGGACTGCGTCTTCACCTGTTACAACGGGAAGGGGTGCTGCTTCTGCGCCACGGAAAAGGCGTTCCGCGAGGGGCGCACGTCGTGGTGCAAGCCCATATCGTGCTACCTCTACCCCATTCGCGAAAAGCAGTTGGGCGGCGGACTGGTGGGACTCAACTACCACCGCTGGAACGTCTGCGCCGACGCGGTGCGCCACGGGCGCGAACTCGGATTGCCGGTCTACCGCTTCCTGCGCGACCCGCTCATACGACGCTTCGGCGAAGAGTGGTACGCGGAACTGGAGGAGGTGGCGGACTGCCTGCTCAATCCCGACGGCGCGGACTCGCCTGCCGACGACAACCGATGAGCATCACAAAACAAAAAACTATACCCATAAACTCATGAAGAACTTTCGCCCGAAACTGCTGGCTGTTGCCCTCGCGGCACTGACCAGCGCACTGCCCGCCACGTCGCAAACGACCGCCACCGACGACGGATACCGCCTCGTGTGGAGCGACGAATTCGACACGGACGGATTGCCCAACCCCGAAAACTGGAACTACGAAGAAGGCTTCGTCCGCAACAGGGAATGGCAGTGGTATCAACCCCAAAACGCCTTCTGCCGTGACGGCTTGCTCATCATCACGGCACGCCGCGAACAGAAACCAAATCCCACCTACAAGCCCAACTCGAAACAGTGGGGCGAACAGCGCGAGAACATAGAATGTACTTCGGCGTGCCTCATCACTGAAGGCAAACGCGAATACCTCTACGGCCGCTTCGAGGTGCGTGCCCGCATCCCGGCTGCCCGCGGCTCCTGGCCTGCCATCTGGTTTAAGGGCAGCAACGGCCTGCCCTGGCCCTCGCGCGGCGAAATTGACCTCATGGAGTTCTACCCCCGCGGCGGCCACGCGCAAATCCACGCCAACGCCTGCTGGGGCGGCGAGAACAACGGCAGCAAGTGGGACTCGCAGGCCATTCCCTTCACCCACTGGACGGAGAAGGACTCGCTCTGGGCAACGCAGTTCCACACATGGCGCATGGACTGGGAGAAGGACTATATTCGCCTCTACCTCGACGACGAACTGCTCAACGAAATCGACATCACCACCACCGAGAACGGCAAGGGCTCTGCCGGAGAGGGCGTAAACCCGTTCCACACGCCGATGTTCCTCCTGCTCAACCTCGCGATGGGCAGCAGCGGCGGCAAGGTTGACGAGGCGGCGATGCCGATGCACTTCGAAGTGGACTACGTCCGCGTCTACCAGAAGCAGTGAGGCGCACCACAGCATCTACAAACCATAAATACCAATATCTCAACATCATCTAACTGTTTTTCATCATGAGAAGAAAAGCTCAAACATCCCCCTTCCGCCACTCCGCCCGCACGTGGCTCGGCGGCGGACTGCTGATGCTGGCCTGCTCTGCCGCACTCACGGCTGGGGCGCAGAACCAGAAGGAAAATTGGCTCAATCCCCTCGTCAACCGCGTCAACACCGAGACGCCGCGCTCTGACTTCTTCGCCTTCGAGAGCATCGACAAGGCGCAGGCCAACGACAAGAAGGCGTCATCGCGCTACCTCTCGCTCGAGGGAACATGGAAGTTCAACTTCGTCAAGAACCATCAGGACCGTCCGCTGGACTTTTACACCACCAAGTTTGACGACTCGGCGTGGGAAGACTTCCCCGTGCCGGGCATTCTGGAGGTGAACGGCCACGGCGACGCCACCTACAAGAACGTGGGCTACGCCTGGTGCACGCAGTTCGAAAATAACCCGCCCTACGTGGAGGAGAAGAACAACTACACAGGTTCCTACCGCAAGGAGATTGAAGTGCCCGCCGACTGGAAGGGCGAGAAAATCTACATGCACGTGGGTTCCGCCACTTCCAACCTGACCGTATGGGTCAACGGCAAGTACGTGGGCTACTCTGAAGACAGCAAGGTGGCTGCCGAATTTGACCTCACCAAGTATCTCAAGCCCGGACAGAAGAACCTCATCGCCATGCAGGTGATGCGCTGGTGCGACGGCTCTTATCTGGAGGACCAGGACATGTGGAAACTCACAGGTATTGCCCGTGAGGTTTACCTCTACGCCCGTCCCACAACCCACATTGCCGACCTCTTCATCAACGCCGAACTCGACGACGCTTACCGCGACGGCAAGGTGTCCGTCCGCCTCACTGCCGAAAACGGCAAGGGCAAGACGGCAGTCTGCACCCTTCTGGACAGCAAGGGCAAGGTCGTGGCAAGCACCGAAGTGAAGCTCGCTGGTAACGACGAGACCGTGGCATCGTTCGACGTGAAGTCGCCCGCCAAGTGGACGGCCGAGACTCCCAACCTGTACCGCCTGCGCGTGGACCTCAAGAACGGCGACGAACTCATCGAAAGCCTCACGCAGAACGTGGGCTTCCGCAAGATTGAAATCAAGAACGCCCAGTTCCTCGTCAACGGACAGCCCGTCCTCATCAAGGGTGCCAACCGCCACGAGATGGACCCCGACAACGCCTACGTCGTATCGGTGGAACGCATGGTGGAGGACATCAAAATCATGAAGGAACACAACATCAACGCCGTGCGCACCTGCCACTACCCCGACGACCCGCGCTGGTATGACCTCTGCGACGAATACGGCCTCTACGTCGTGGCTGAAGCCAACCTCGAAAGTCACGGTATGGGCTACGAGGAGAAGACGCTCGCCAAGGTGGCGCTCTGGGAACAGGCGCATATCGAACGCAACAAGAACAACATCTATATTCTCAAGAACCACCCCTGTATCGTCACCTGGAGCCTCGGTAACGAAGCCGGCTATGGCCCCAACTTCGAGAAGGCGTACGATTTCGTAAAGGCTTACGACAGCAGCCGCCCCGTGCAGTATGAGCGCGCCGGATACAACGGCATGACGGACATCTACTGCCCCATGTACTACTCCTACAACGCCTGCGAACAATACCTCAAGAACGACGCCTACACCAAACCGCTCATCCAGTGCGAGTACGCCCACGCCATGGGTAACTCTGAAGGCGGTTTCCGCGAATACTGGGAACTGGTGCGCAAATACCCGAAGTATCAAGGCGGCTTCATCTGGGACTTCGTCGACCAGGGCCTCCGCGTGAAGAACAAGCAAGGCAAGGAAATCTTTGCCTACGGCGGTGACTTCGGACGCTATCCTGCCACTGACCACAACTTCAACTGCAACGGCCTCATCCGCCCCGACCGTCAGCCCAACCCGCACGCTGCCGAGGTGCGCTACTTCTACCAGAACATCTGGACAACGCTCAAGGACGCCCAGAGCGGACAGGTGGAGGTCTACAACGAAAACTTCTTCACCGACCTCTCCAACGTCATCCTCAAGTGGCAACTCTGCGAAAACGGTGAACCCGTTGCCTCGGGCAAGGTGGACCGCCTCAACGTGGCGCCCCAGCAGCGCGCCGTCCTGACGCTCGACGGCTACAAGCCCTCTGCCGCTACCGACAAGGAGGTGACGCTCCAGGTGGCCTACGTGGAACGCGAGGCTCAGCCGCTCCTCGCTGACGGCTACGAGATTGCCCGTCAGCAGTTCATCATCCGCCCCTACGAATTCCCCGCCGCCCTCTGTAAGATGGCTGACACGAAGACCGACGCCACGACGGGTGCCTCTACGCCAGCCAAATCCGCCGACACGAAAGCCAAAGCCACTGTCGAAAAGGAGGAACAACTGGCGTGCCTCACGCTCTCTGCCAACGGTTTGGCGGTGACGTGGAGCAAGAGCACGGGTTGGATTGACTACATCGACGTGGACGGTCAGCCCATGATGGAGGACGGCTACTCGCTGAAACCCGACTTCTGGCGCGCCGCCACCGACAACGACTACGGCGCAAACATCCAGAAGAAGCTCGGCGCATGGCGGTCGCCCGAAATGAAGCTGAAGAGCTTCAAGGAAGAGGCCGACGGCGCACTCCGCGTAGTGAAGGCTGA
This sequence comes from Bacteroidales bacterium, assembly GCA_030531095.1. GTDB lineage: Bacteria > Bacteroidota > Bacteroidia > Bacteroidales > Bacteroidaceae > Alloprevotella. The sequence goes on along the minus strand of JAUNOO010000043.1, from coordinate 1,026 downwards.
ATACGAAATGCCCTCTGTAGACGCCAAACTCTATATGACCTACACCGTTACGCCTTGCGGCCGCCTCGTCGTGGAGCAGAAACTCGACGTCAACGAGAAGGCCAAGGACAAGCCCTGGCTGCCGCGCTTCGGTATGCAGATGGCCATGCAGAAGGCCTACAACACGGTTGACTACTACGGCCGCGGTCCCGGCGAGAACTACGCCGACCGCAAGGACGCCAACTTCATCGGCCACTACACGCAGCCCGTAGCCGACCAATACTGGGGCTATGTGCGCCCGCAGGAGAGCGGCAACAAGACCGACGTACGCTGGTGGCGCGTCATCAACGCCTCTGGCGCCGGTCTCAAGTTCTCCGCCCCGAAAGCGCTTGAGTGCACCACGCTCAACTACCTCACGGAAGACCTTGACGGCGGTCCCGTCAAGGAGGCCCGCCACGTCCACTCTGGCGACCTCACTCCGCGCGACTTCTCCGTAGTCACCATCTCCGACCGCCAGATGGGTCTCGGCTGCATAGACAGCTGGGGCGCATGGCCTTTGGAGAAATACCTCATCCCCTACGCTGACCAAGAATACACCTTCGTCATCGAATCCGCCAAGTAAGACCCGCGCGACCCGACGCCTACCCGTACTTCTTACCCCAGACGTCCCACCGCCCGCGTTTCCTTGACGCCACAATAACTCAGAGGCTGCCCATCCCGCATGAGGCAGCCTCTTTTATTTCCCACAAACATTTAGCTTTTGACAACTTAGTTCTGAACCGTGAACCAATACGGCGTTGAGCTTTGAGGAGATTCTCCAAATCGGAAATTTGTTCACGAAGGTCATTACTTATATCGGTGTCGCTCGCGTCCTTTTTAAATTCTCTATTTCTCCCCTCTCCATACCCCCTTTCGCAAAAAATCGCCCCCATGTTTGCGGAATCCGCCAAAAATATATATCTTTGCACCACTAAAAACCGCCCATCCGTTTTGGACTTGTAGCTCAGTTGGTTAGAGCAACAGACTCATAATCTGGAGGTCCCTGGT
>JAUNOO010000042.1 GCA_030531095.1 Bacteroidales bacterium | reverse complement strand
TTATATAATAATGTCTGAACACAGATTTTCGCTGAACGCCACAAAACTGCTCTACGTCCTCGTATGGGTGGTGGGCGCAGCGTGGGCTGCGCTCTCGGAAACGGAGGTGATGCCTACTGACTATCTGCCGCACGACGCCCAGACGGAATACATCATCGGGTGGGTGTCGATTGTGACGGCCATCGGCGGAACTTACCTGGCCCTGCGCCTTCTGGCCTTCAAGGCGGTGCGCCGCAAGCTTCGCGAAGCGGGCAACGGCGACGCGGAAGGGGCTTTGGGCGTCTACCTGAAATGGGCTGGCATACGTCTGGCAATCGCCGCGGTGGCGGTTTTGACGAATGTGGTCTTGTATTACGCCTCAGCCTACAGCACCTCCACACAATATTGTTTGCTGATAGCATTGGTGGGCATTGTGTTTTGCTGGCCCTCCAGAAGTGAATGCGCCAACCTGACAGCAGCAAACGACAAGCAATGAGATTATGGATTTATCGATTATCATAGTAAGCTACAACGTGCGCGCCTTCATCGAGCAGTGCCTGCTCTCGGTGTATGCGGCGGGAAAAGACCTCTCGTTTGAGGTGTTCGTCGTGGACAACGCGTCGAAGGACAACACGCCCCAATTTCTCAACGAACGTTTCCCGAAGGAACAATACCCCAACCTCCACGTGGTAGCCAACACGCGCAACGTGGGCTTCGGTCGCGCCAACAATTATGCGGTGGAACGCTCGAAGGGCGATTATATACTCTTCCTCAATCCCGACACGTTGCTCACCGAAAACACGCTTCGCGAAAGTGTGGAATTTGCACGCCAACACCCCGACCTCGGTGCGCTGGGCACCATGATGCTCCACACGAACGGCCGCTTCGCCTACGAGTCACGCCGCGGACTGGCGACGCCCTGGACGGCGTTCTGCAAGATGTCGGGACTGGCGTCGCTCTTCCCGAAGTCGAAAGTCTTCGGCCGCTACTATATGCGCTACCTCGACAAGAACGAGGCGTCCGAGATCGAAATCGTTTCGGGGGCTTACATGATGATTCCGCGAAAGGCACTGATGGAGCACGGCGCGTTCGACGAGCAGTTCTTCATGTATGGCGAGGACATCGACCTGTCGTACCGTCTGCTGAAAGCAGGGCTGAAGAACTACTATATCCCCTCGCCCATTCTCCACTACAAAGGCGAGAGCACACACAAGAGCACTTACCGCTATGTGCATGTGTTCTACGGTGCCATGCTGATTTTCTTCAAAAAGCATTACCACCACTATGCACTGACGATTTCCATTCCCATCAAATTGGCCATCTTCGTGAAGGCCATGCTGGCGTTGATGTGGTACCAGATTGGACGCTTCAAGAAGTTCATCCTCCCCAACAGCCGCGAGAAGGTGGCACCACAGGTCTACATCGGTCGCCACGGGGCTGAGGTAAAGGCACTTGCAGAGCAGGACGGACCTAGCATAGTGTGTGTGGAGGCGGACGAGAAGACGTTCGACTTCCAGAAGGTAAAGGCAGTGTTGCCAGCCGACTGCATCCACTTGATTTTCGACTTAACGGACTTCAGCCGCGACTTTGTGCTGAATTTCTTCAAAGACTCTGACCACAAATTATACATCGGCACCTACTCGACGGAAACGAAGACGCTCATCAGTGGCAACTTCACGGTGACGCACCGCCAAAAGGAGCAATAAAATCGCACGGCGTATGGAAAGGCTGACTGACGGCACGCCCAATCCGAAGGTGTGGTTGCGGCAATTGGAGCCGGAGGACGTGCATCTGCTCTACGACATCGAGAACGACGTGTCGCTGTGGCACTTGAACGAAGACCCCTCGCCCTTTTCGCGCATTGCTGTGAAGAATTATTTGATGACGCAGCCGCACAACATTTTCCAGTCGGGCGAACTGCGATTGGTGGTGATGGAGACTGCCACGAACGAGGCTGTGGGATTGGTGGACTTGGTGAATTTCTCCCCCACCGACAGCCGCGCGGAAGTGGGCATCGCTCTGCTGGGCGAAAAAAGGAGCAAGGGGCTGGGCGCTTCGGCGCTGATGGCATTGGAACGCTACGCCAAAATGTTCGCCCACATCCGTATGCTCTACGCGCAGGTATTGGCAGAAGGCAACCCGTTAGCGCACAGATTGTTCAGCGGGCGAGGCTACAAACTGGTGGCAACGCTGCCACAATGGCACAGCCATGACGGGAAGTGGGTGGACATTCAGATCTATCAAAAAATGATAGGACAATAAAGAAAAGTGCGCCGAAAATTTGCAGGATTGAAATAAAGTTGTACCTTTGCACTCGCAATCGAGAGAGATGCAGAAATTACTCCAAAATGGTGCGTTAGTTCAGCTGGTTAGAATACATGCCTGTCACGCATGGGGTCACGGGTTCGAGTCCCGTACGCACCGCTCCATAATAGTTATTTTTAGGAGGTTAGGCCATCAGCTTTTTAGCTGGTGGTTTTTTCTTTTATAGCAAATTCCCCGTGCAGCGACAACAAAGAGCGGCACAGTGGAAAGAGAATGTGGACAAGCAGGAAGTCCTCCCCTATTTTCCAAACTTCCACACTTTGCTTTAGAGTTTTGTACAGAGCTACAAAAGTCTGACAGGGGATTAAAAAGCACTGATAAAAGTTGCGATTTTTCTGGACTTAGTTCTACGGCATTTGTTATCTCTTGTTGACTGGTTATTTTCAGTCGGTTACGCAGTGCGAGCCACTTTTAGCGAAAATTATAACCGAGATAAAGATAAATGGTGTAATTTTGCCGATAAAAGTTTGAGAGCCCCTCCCCCATGAGGCCGCCTCGAAGAAAAAACGATAACACAACACTTTAAAAATATATGGCAGAATCAGTGGATATCCGCGAACTCAACGCGATAATTGAAGGCCAGTCGGGCTTTATTACAGACCTGACGACAGGAATGAACCGCACGATTGTCGGTCAGAAACATTTGATTAACTCCCTCCTCATAGGCTTGCTTAGCGATGGGCACATCCTGCTCGAAGGCGTGCCGGGTTTGGCCAAAACTCTGGCCATCAAGACGCTGGCGTCGCTCGTCAAGGGCGAATTCAGCCGCTTGCAGTTCACCCCCGACCTTCTCCCCGCCGACGTCATCGGTACGCAGGTCTACAGCCAGAAGTCTGAGACCTTCTCTGTGAAACGCGGTCCAATCTTCGCCAATTTCATCCTGGCGGACGAAATAAACCGCGCCCCAGCAAAGGTGCAGAGCGCCCTGCTCGAGGCCATGCAGGAGCACCAGGTCACCATTGGCGACGAGACCTTGAAGTTGCCCGAGCCGTTCCTCGTTATGGCCACGCAAAACCCCATTGAGCAGGAAGGCACATACGCATTGCCCGAAGCTCAGGTGGACCGTTTCATGCTGAAGGTCGTTATCGGCTACCCCACTCTTGAAGAAGAGAAACGCATCGTGCGCAACCACCTCAACGGCAGTTTCGACGAGGCAGGTTCTGCCGTGACGGACATCAACCGCATCATGATGGCGCGCGACATGGTGAAGCGCATCTACCTCGACGAACGCATTGAGCAATACATTGCCAACATCGTATTCGCCACCCGCTACCCCGAGCAATACAAACTGCCGGAAATGAAGAACATGATAGGCTTCGGCGGTTCGCCCCGTGCCTCCATCAATCTGGCACTTGCCGCCCGTGCGCAGGCCTTCATTCGCCGCCGCGGTTATGTGGTTCCCGAAGACGTGCGCGACATAGCCCACGACGTGCTCCGCCACCGCATCGGTCTGACCTATGAGGCCGAAGCCACAAACATCACGAGCGACGATATCGTTACCGAAATTCTCAACAAGGTTGAAGTGCCCTAAAACTTCACGCCAAGCACCGCACGCAAGCGCGAACAAAAAAGCGATGTGCTGCGTGCGCCACAGGAAGTTATAGTACATTCTTCATATTCTAAAGACAAGAGATTGGATACAAACGACTTATTACAGCGTGTCAAACGCGTCGAAATCAAGACCCGCGCGCTGACGAACAATATCTTTGCAGGCGAATACCACTCGGCATTCAAGGGCAGAGGTATGTCGTTTGCTGAAGTCAGGGAATACCAGATCGGCGATGATGTGCGCGACATCGACTGGAACGTGACGGCCCGTCTTAACCGCGCCCACATCAAGGTTTTTGAAGAAGAGCGCGAACTGACGGTCATGTTGCTCATCGACGTTTCGGGCAGCCAAGATTTCGGAACCCGCCAACGCACCATGCGAGAATTGGCCACGGAAATTGCCGCCACTATTGCTTTCTCTGCCATCCAGAACAACGACAAAATCGGTGTCATCTTTTTCTCCGACCGCATCGAGGGCTATATCCCCCCAAAGAAGGGTCGAAAGCACATTCTCTGCATCATCCGCGAACTGCTCGACATGAAGCCACTACACAACCGCACGGACCTCTCTGTCCCCATCGAATACTTGATGCGGGTGCAGAAGCGCCGCTGCATCGCCTTCTTGCTGAGCGACTTCATGGACCACAGCGACTACTCGCAACCCCTACTCATTGCCGGCAAGAAGCACGACCTCGTGGCTGTGCAACTTTATGACCCCACGATGGCCGAGCTACCCAATGTGGGACTGATGAAGGTATTCGACGCAGAGACTGGTCACGAGCAATATGTTGACACCTCCAGCCGTCGCGTACGCGAAAGCCACCGCGCCTGGTGGAATTCTGAACAACAGCGCCTCGATCAGACGCTCCGCAAAAACGGTGTGGACAAGGTGTCTGTCGCCACTGATGGCGACTACGTGAAGGCATTGATGAATTTGTTCTCCAACCGAAACAAGTCTTAGTCAGGTGAAAGCCTGTCAAGACCCGAACTATCGTTTTGATATGACGCAAAAATCCTATACAGAAAGCCGTCGCCCACATGACGCACGCCCTCTTTCTTCGACCAAGAGGCTTCACCACCTGTTGCCGTCCATGGGAAGAGTGGTTGCATTGTTCCTCGCGGGGCTTTCATGGGGTATGGAAGCAGAAGGCCAGGTCATCGTTGACAACGAGCTCGACCGCGCCGATATCCTCATTGGTGAGCAGGTCAAGCTGTCCACCCGCGTGACCGTGGGGAGCAAACAGACCGTAAAGTTCCCCAACTACAACCAGGCCGATACGCTCATTACAGGCGTCGAAGTCGTCCGCACTGGTGACATCGATACCGTCCAACTCAACGACGGCCAGCGCATGCAATTGGAACGCGACTACTACATCACCTCGTTCGACTCGGCGCTCTACTCTCTGCCGCCGATGGAGGTGGAAGTGGACGGAAAAACTTATCAGGCGCGCCAGACACTCGGTTTGAAAGTGGGATCTGTTCCTGTCGACACGGTTCATGTAGACCAATTCGAGCCACCTTTTGCGGTGGTCGATGCGCCTTTCGTATGGCGGGGCCACCTCTTAGGCAAAACAATTGTACTCTGGCTTCTCGCCATAGTCATCTTCGCGATAGCCATACGCCTTTCAAGTCGCAAACCGGTACGGCGCAAGGTAGTTATCAAGCCCCCTACTCCCCCCTGCAAGAAGGCAACCATCAAGATGGAACGCCTCCGCCCGCTCATCGAACAAGCTACCAGTGATATGGAGAACAAGCAGTTCTTCATCCAACTCACTGACATTCTGCGCCTATACCTCAAAGAGCGCTACGGCTTCAATGCCCAGGAGAGTACCACACAGGAAATCATTGACGGACTCGAAGCGCAGCTCGACCCTACAGCCCAGCGCCAGCTTCAGGAAGTGTTCAGCACGGCCGACTTCGTCAAGTTTGCCAAGCACACCACCAACGATATGGAACGCCGCCGCTGCTTCGACACTGCGGCTGACTTTCTCCAGTCTACCCGCGATGAGGTCATGGAGCAGCCGCAACCCATTGTCAATATTGTGACTTTCAGCGATGCCCGCCAACACAAAATCCGCGTGGTGCTATGGTGCCTCCTCGGTGTGGCCTTTATAGGCTGTGCCTTCTGGTTCGTATGGATGGTCATCGAAATCTGGAAAACCTTCCTTTGATGAAGTGACGAAATGCACGCACGGCAACATTTCTCCCCTCCCACAAAAAGGGCAGACATTAGCCGACAAAGTCCGCTTCTCTTATAAAAGACTAAGAACATGACATTTGCAAATAGTGAATACCTCTTTCTGCTGCTTCTGATTGTGCCCTTCATCTTGTGGCACTTCCTTTTGCGCCCAAAGAGCGAAGCCTCCATGCGAATGGCCACGACCGAGCAATACCAACACATGCCGCGCTCTCCGCGCATGGCATTGATACATTTGCCTTTCGTCCTCCGCATTCTGGTCTTCACCCTCGTGGTGATAATCCTTGCCCGCCCCCAAACACAAGATGCTCTGAGCGAGAGTGAGATGGAAGGCATCGACATCGTCATGGCGATGGACATCTCTACAAGTATGCTCACCACAGACCTTGAGCCTAACCGCATAGAAGCTGCCAAGCAGGTGGCGTATGAGTTCATTTCCAACCGCCCCAACGACAATATTGGTCTGACGCTTTTCGGCGGCGAGGCCTTTACGCAATGCCCGCTCACCACCGACCACGCCGCGCTCCTCAGTATGTTCAAGAACGTGTCGTGCGACCTCCAAGCCAACGGCATTATCAGCCCGGGCACTGCCATAGGTATGGGATTGGCCAACGCTGTGTCCCATTTGGAAAAGAGCAGTGCCAAGAGCAAAGTAGTCATCCTCATCACCGACGGCGTCAACAACTCGGGTGAAATCTCTCCCCTCATGGCAGCCGACCTTGCCAAGCAGAACGGTGTCCGTGTCTATGCCATCGCCATTGGCAAAAGCGGCGGGCGCAGCAAACAAGTCGTGGCACAATTGCCCAACGGCCAGGAATACACTGCCGACATAGACAACTCAGCCGACCCCGAGACGCTCAAAATGATAGCCTCTGCCACGGGCGGTCTATTCTATCAGGCTGAATCCAATCAGAAGTTGAAAGAAATTTACAACGACATCGACAAATTGGAGAAGACCAAACTCAAGGTCATGAACTACGACCGCCACTACGAAGCCTACCAAATCTTCGGCGTAGCAGCCATCGTTCTGTTGATACTCGAAATACTGCTCCGCCTCACCTATTTCCGCCGCGTACCTTAAAAGCTGTCGGTGAGAACAAGTTGAGAAATAGTAGAAAAGTCATTGAATATGTTTAGATTCGCAGATCCAAATTATCTATACCTCCTGATTGCCATTCCCCTGCTGGCACTCGTCTGGTATCTGTCGGCTCTCGCCCTCAAGAAGCGGCGGCGCCGTCTTGCCGATGACGACCTGCTCACGCGGATGGTGCCAAACTACTCCAGCAAACGACAACTCTTCAAATTCGTGTTGCTGACCTTGGCTGTAGCCTGCTTGGCCGTCATGCTGGCGCGTCCGCAATTCGGAATGACCTCTGCCACCAACGACAAGAAAGGCATTGAGGCGGCTTTCATCATTGACGTGTCCAACTCCATGTTGGCACAAGACGTCCAGCCCAATCGCCTTGAACGCTCCAAACTTCTGGTGTCCACCCTCATCGACCGCATGAAGAACGACCGCGTAGCCATCGGTGTATTTGCTGGAGAAGCCTACCCGCAGTTGCCTATCACCAACGACTACGCCTCTGCCAAACTCTTCCTCGATAACTTCATGCCCTGCATGGTGACGCTGCAAGGCACGAGTGTGGCCTCCGCCATCAATCTTGGGCGCGTCAGTTTCACCGACAAGGAAGACATCGGCAAGGCAATCATTGTCATCACCGACGGTGAAGACCACGAAGAAGGCGCTATCGAAGCTGCAAAGAAAGCTGCCGAAGAAGGTTTTAAAGTATTTGTCCTCGGCGTAGGCTCTACTGGCGGTGCCCGCATACCGCTTTCAGACGGTTCCTATCTGCGCGACCGCGAAGGCAAAGAGGTCAACACCGCCCTCAACGAAAAAATGTGTATCGAAGTGGCAGAAGCCGGTGGCGGCACCTACTTCCACGTTGACAACTCCAACGAAGCCCAACAGCTTCTGCAGGACGAATTGGACAAACTGCAGCAGGCCGACAATTCAGTCAGCTTCAGCGAGCGCGACGAGCAATTCCAGGCCATGGCCCTCTTGGCCCTCATACTCATTGTCATCGAGTTGTTCGTCCTTGAAACCAAGAATCCTCTGTTGAAACGTTTAAGACTTTTCAAACGATGAAACCAATAACCATCTGTATTCTGGCACTCTGTGCCTTGCTGCTCTCCCCGATGGCTGTGCAAGCGCAAAACGAGGAGTGGCAACTCATCCACCAAGGCAACAAAGCCTTCAAGGACGGGCAATACGAAACGGCGGGCAGCTACTACGACAAAGCGCTGCAAATCAATCCGTCCAACACACGGGCGCTCTACAATATGGGCAATGTACGTCTGGCTCAGGGCGAAGATTCGCTTGCGGTCAGCCTTTACGACAAAGTTGCAGGCGGTGAACAGAGCAGCCAGGTGCGCGCCATGGCGAGCCACAACAAAGGCTATATCTTTCAACGTCAAGCCGGTGCTGCCACCGACCAGCAGACCAAGCAGAATGCCCTCAAAGCGGCGATTGCCGCCTACAAGCAGGCGCTCCGCGAAAACCCCGAGTCGCAATCCTCGCGCTACAATCTGGCGCTCTGCCAAAAACAACTTCAGCAGAGTCAGAACAACCAGCAGCAACAGCAGGACAAAGACCAACAACAGAAACAGCAGCAACAGCAACAACAGCAGGAGCAGAAACAAAGCGACCCGCTGATGAACTACGCGCGGCAGGCTGAGCAGCAGACGCGCCGCAAAATCAACAGCAGTACGGGTCAAAGGTCTCTTGATAAAAACTGGTAGCGTTCTATGCGAAACATGAAGACAACTATCCGATACGTCCTTCTTGCCTTCGCCGTTTGCCTGGCCGCCCTTCCGGCTCCGCTTGCGGCGCAGTTGAAGCTGTCTGTCAACGCCCCTGCTTCGGTAGACATCAACGAACCTTATTTCCAGATACGCTACAGTATCTCTGCCTCGGCCAATTGGCAAAATACCCCCGCCTTCAGCGACTTTGACGTCCTTGCCGGTCCCAGCAAATCGTTCAGTCAGTCTACCACCATCATCAACGGCAAGCACTCGTCCAACGCGTCGACCACCTTTACTTTCACCCTCGCGCCCCGCAAGCAAGGTACTTACACCATCCCGGCAGCCGAGGTTACGGTCGACGGAAAGACTTACCGCTCCGAAGCCATTACCATTAAAGTCACAGGAACCGGCGAGCGCAAGGCCAATCCGTCCTCCTCGCGCTCTTCCCGAAATAGTAGCGGCGACGATTTCTCACAACTTCGGCAAGCGGGTTCTACCGTAAGCGACAACGACCTCTACGTCCGCGCCGTCCTTGGCCGCAAAGAAGTCTATGAACAGGAGGCCGTGCCCCTCTCCTACAAGTTCTATGAACGTCCAGGCATAGGCCTTTCCAGTGTAGCCTTGAACAAGAAAGCCGATTTCCAAGGTATCGTTTCCCAAGATATTCCTCTGCAGAGCATTGTCTCCGACGTCACCAACATCGGAGGACAAGCCTACCGCACAGGTATCGTGCAACAGTACCTTCTCTTCCCCCAGCAGACGGGTAAAATAGCTATTCCCAGCCTCACGTTCGACTGTGTGGTCATGCAGCGCGACGCCTCCATCGACCCGTTCGAAGCATTTTTCAATGGCGGTGGGCACATCAGCAAGAGCGTCAAGCGCATTGCCCCCGAAACCTATATCACTGTCAAGCCCTTGCCCATGCCGCGCCCCGCTGGATTCTCTGGAGGAGTGGGAAAATTCAAAGTGAAGGCCGAGTTGCTCAATCCTGATGTCCGCACCAACGAGATGATGACCTACCGCATCACCGTTTCGGGCACCGGCAACCTCAAGATGCTCACGCCTACCACTGTGACTTTCCCTTCCGACTTCGACCACTATTCGCCCAAGACCACCGACAATACTAAGGTGTCCCTCGCCGGAGTTTCTGGAAGTGTCTCATTCGACTACACTTTTGTGCCCCGCAACATCGGCCAATACGAAATACCAGCCTTCGACTTTATCTACTTCGACCCCACTAAGGAAGAATACATCACCATCAACGTGCCTGCCCTCAAACTTGATGTGCAGAAAGGCACGCGCACCAATGCCGAACTGGAGCGCGAGCGGGCTTTACGCGACAGCGACATCCGCGACATCCATACGCTAGGCAGTGGTCGTCTCTACGCGCTGACCGACTATATGTGGTGGAACACATGGAGCTATTGGCTACTTTATGTCCTCATCGCCGCCATCGCAGCAGGAGCCATTTATGCCATCGACAAATACCGCCTTGTCAAGGGCGACACCATCGGTCTGCGCCGCCACAAGGCAGCAAGTAGGGCAAATCGGCGTCTCAAGAAGGCGCGTACCTTCCTGAAAAAAGGCGACAAATTGGCCTTCTACGACGAGTTGTCAAAGTCGTTGCAGACTTACCTCTCCGACAAACTCAATCTGCCTGTTTCCGAACTCAATCGCGAGCGCATTCAAGCCGAACTCATGTCTGCTGGTGTGCCCGAAGACTCCTACACCGCCCTCTGCGAACTGATGGACGAATGTGAATACGTGCGTTTTGCCCCCTCTGCCGTGAGCGAACGCCCAGAGACCACCTACGACCGTGCCGTTCAGCTCATTACCGACCTCGACCGCCAAGTCAACCGCACTGCCCGCGCATCCAAAACTGCGCCCGGCAAGGCTGAGGATGAAATCTAATCCGCCTAGGGAAAGGAATAATGAGACATGAACCGACGTATAAAACCCACCGCACAACAATGAAACGTCTATTTGCCAGTCTACTTCTCGGTGCTTGCGCCGCTGCGATTTGCCCCGCAGCCACAGCCCAAGGAAGCGAATCAACCCCTGACGCGTCCCAATCCGCCGAACCTATCGCCATCGGTAGCACCGCTGCGACCGATTCGACTGAGAACGCCACAAATGCTACCGCCGCCGACACAGCTACAGCCCAATGGGGCTCTTGGGCACAAGCAGACAGTGCCTATGCCCAAAGTGATTATGTCCTCGCCGCCCGCCTCTATGAGGAGCAACTGACCAAGGGCGTCAATGCCACACTCTATTACAATTTGGGCAACACCTACTATCGGCTCAACAACTATCCGCAGGCCATTCTCAACTATGAGCGGGCACTTAAACTGGCACCTGACGATGAAGATGCCGCCTATAATCTTGCCGTCTGCCGTTCCAAAGCCAACATCCCCGAAAGCAAGCCCTCCGAGATGTTCTTCATCACCTGGGCCGACCGCCTTGTGCGCGCCCACTCCGCCGACTTTTGGGGCACGTGGGCGGTAGTCTGCTTCACTTTCGGCATAGGTTGCTGGGCGGTCTACTTCCTCGGTCGCCAAATCCGTGTACGCAAATGGGGCTTCGCCCTGATGTGCGTCATGATTCTCGCCGTTGTGGGGTGTGCCACCGCCGCCACCCTCCAGCAACGCCATTTCCTCTACGAACAGCGCGCCGTTGTCATGATTGAGACGCCACTCTCCACCGAAGACGGCAAGACCGCTGCCGCCCCTCTCGCCCCAGGCACTACGGTAGTCATTCTCGACGAACACACCGACGGCAAATACCTCATTGAAAGCCTCGACCGAAAGACCCGCGGTTGGGTAGAAAAAGCCAACCTCAATCTGGTATAAAGCGCAGCCAAAACCGCAAATCTCCAACGGGAGTGAACCACGCCATTCCCCCGAACGAAAACAGAAAGCCCATGCTAGAACAAATCCTTCAAACCGACACCGCCCTCACGCTGGCCATCAACGGGAGTTCCTCACTTTGGCTCGATGGTTTTGCCATGGCCGTCACGTCTACCGTGACGTGGATTCCCGCCGCACTGGTGCTCCTCTATGTCATCATCCGCCACGGCGAGACGAAGTACATCATCGTCACAGTCTTGGCAGTTGGGCTTTGTGTCCTCATCGCCGACCAAATCGCTTCGGGACTGTTCAAGCCTATGATAGGCCGCTGGCGTCCCACCAACGACCCCTTGCTCATGCTTCGCCTTGACGTCGTCGACGGCTACCGCGGCGGTCGCTACGGGTTCTTCTCCAGCCATGCCGCCAATACCTTCGCCATTGCCACCTTCCTAGGCCTGCTCATCCGCCACCGCCTGCTCACGTCGGTTATGGTACTATGGGCCTTGCTCAACTGCTGGTCGCGCATTTACCTCGGCGTCCATTACTTCGGCGATGTCCTCGTCGGCATCATCTGCGGCATCCTCGTCGGCCATTTCGTCTATTGGCTCCACGGGCGCATCTGCCCCGACCGCGAGCGCACCGTGCCCGGCTACGATGTCCAGACGGCGAGCGGCTATTCCGTCGGCGACGCCCGTCTGCTCGCAGGCTGCCTGCTTTCACTCTTCATCGTCTGTAGCTTTGTAGGCTTGGGCTTCCACTGATTCTCTGGGCATCAGAGTTTTCAGAGAAAAGTCTTAAACAAGATAAAGTCCTCATCCCCCATAACTCAAACATCCACACACCGCCTTTTCTGCAGGCCGTCAACCTATCCAACGTGATTCATCAATTCCACAGCCCGCATACATTCTACATGAAGTTACTCAATATATTATGCCTCTGCTGCGGTCTTTTGGCCGCCACCTTACCAAGCGCAGCCCAAACACTTGTTCAAGAAGAGGACACTGGCTCCCATTGGAAGGAAGAGGGCGACACCATCGACAACGATTTTGTACCGCGCGGTCTTTTCGTGTGGACCATCGAACCGCGCTTTGGCACTGTCCGCAAAGCCGAGCCCGACACCATGCCCCACCTTTTCCCGAACGATGCCTTCACCGAGGGGCGCACTGCCCACTACAACAACACGGGAAACCTCGGTTCGCCGCGCATCAGCCGCATCTTTACCGACTATCACAACACGGGCTTCGCCAACCAATTTTTCTTCTCCAACCCCTACGATTTCTTCATCACCCAGCCCGAACAGTTCAAGTTCACCAACACCAAGTCGCCCATCACCAACCTCACCTACCACAAGGGCGGCAGTAGCCAGAACGGAGAGGACCGCATCACGGGTCTCTTCGCCACAAACATCAACAAGAAAGCGGGCATTGGTTTCGAGCTCGACTACCTCTACGGCCGAGGCTACTACGACAGCCAGGCTGCCGCCCACTTCAACGGCACGCTCTACGGCTCCTACATCGGCGAGCGCTACCAAATGCACACGCTCTATTCCGCCAACCACCTCAAGAATACTGAAAACGGCGGTATTGAGAACGACGAATACGTGACCAATCCCGAAAACTACTCCACCACATACAGCACCTCGGAATTGCCCACGCGTCTGACCAAGACGTGGAACCGCCTCAATGTCAATCAACTTTTTTTCTCCCACCGCTACAACCTCGGCTTCACGCGCTACCGCAACGACGAGGGCAAGGTGGTCAACATCAACGAATCGAACTTCCGCAGCAAACTCCTCAACAAAGCCATCGGAGGCGACAGTCTGCAAGTAGCAGCCACAACCGGTCAGCCGCAAACCGAAGCTGGAGGCGCAAAAGCCCTTGCTTCAAACAGCGACAACGCTACTCGGCCGCAACAACCCGAAGAAGCTGACAGTCTATCCATCCCCGAAAACCTCACGCCCGAGTTTGTACCTGTGGCAGGAATAATCCACACGCTCCGCATAGAGCACAACAACCGCAAGCTCCTCTCCAACCTCGCCGAGAACGCCAGCAGTTCCACATACTTCAACGACTTCTACCTCGAAGGCGACTCTGCCAACGACCTCACCAAGTTCATCCACGTAGAGAACACCCTCGCCCTCGAACTTCGCGAAGGTTTCAACAATTGGGTCAAGTCGGGTATGCGACTCTTTGCCCGCCACGACTTCTACCGCTTCACACTGCCCAACGAAAGCAACATTTCCACCAAATACGCTGAGAACTACATCTCTCTCGGTGCCCAACTGCTCAAGGAACAGGGCGAGTATTTCCACTATAACCTCCTCGGCGAGTTGCGCACATCGGGCAGCAAATGGGGCGAGTTTAACGTCACGGGCGACGCTGACCTCAATATCCCAGTCAAGAAGGACACGCTCCGCTTCATCTTCCGCGGCTACGTCCGCAACGAGACGCCCGGCTTCTATTATCGCCACTACCACGCCCGCAACGCATGGTGGGACAACTCCTTCGACAACGAATTCCGCGCACGCGCTGGTGCCGAACTACGGTATAAGCGCACGAGCCTCAGTTTCAACATCGAGTCCATACAGAATTATGTCTACCTTCAGGAGTCGCAATATCCCTACACCGACTCGAGCGACCAGCTTCTGGCACGCTACGGCGTCTCCGCCGCACAGAGCAGCAAGAACATCCAGCTAATGGCCGTCACCCTCCGTCAGGACTTCCGTTTAGGCATCCTCAACTGGGAGAATGAGCTCACCTACCAACTCTCGAGCGACAACGACCTCTACCCTTTGCCCACTTTCACCGCCTGGAGCAACCTCTACCTCCTCTTCCGCATTGCCAAAGTGCTCCGCACGGAATTCGGTGCCGACGTCCGCTACTTCACCAAGTATAAAGGTCTCACCTACAGCCCCATTATCGGGCAGTACGTCGTGCAGGACGCCGACCAAGCCATAGACGTCGGCGGTTACCCCGTGGTCAACGTCTACGCCAACTTCCACCTCAAGAGCACACGCTTCTACGTCATGGCGTCCCACGTCAACTACTCCAGCGGCAGTGGCAACCCCTTCTACGTGCCCCACTACCCTCTCAACCGCATGGTCATCCGCTTCGGCATCTCCTGGAACTTCTTCAACTGATTCCACAAAATATAAATAAATGCATAAAGACTGGCAGGCAATCTGCTGGTCTTTATGCGTTTATTACAAACTATATATGAAGTAGTTACAATAACGCCGCCACTCCATAAAAACGCCACGAGTCTTTCGCAGAAGGTCTCTGATTTTCTGAGGAAAAGGCATGACTCCCACAAAAAAACGGTTCATCCGACAAATGCGTATATAACAATATGAAATAAGCTGGTAAATCATTAT
>JAUNOO010000136.1 GCA_030531095.1 Bacteroidales bacterium | reverse complement strand
TGGGGTAAAAAGCCCTGGACTAATTTTTAAAAGCTCAGGACTAATTTAAATTTGCTCTGAACTTTTTTACAATGCACAAAGACACCGACAGCACATTCCTCCCCGTGGCACTTCGCATCAGCGGCCGCAAAATCGTCATCGTTGGCGGCGGGCGCGTGGGGCTTCACAAGGCCACCATCCTGAGCCGCTTCACGAGCGACGCCACCGTCGTCTCGCCCCAGTTTCGCGAGGGCTTCGAGCAGTTGCCCTTCCGCCTCGTCCGGAAAACCTATGAGCCTGCCGACCTGCAAGGCGCTTTCCTCGTCTACGTCTGCACCGAAAACGAAGCGCTCAACCGTCGCGTCAAGGCGGATGCCGAAGCGGCGGGCGCCCTCGCCAGTGTCTGCGACAATCCTGCCCTCTGCGACTTCATCTCCCCCGCCATCCACCGCGAGGGCGATGTCTGTGTCGCCGTCACCTCGAACGCCCGCGACGTACGCCGCTCCATCCGTGTGCGCGACCGCATCGCCGACCTCGCCGCCACCGACGCGACGCTCTTGGAATAGGGCGCACCGTTTCTGAAATACCCTTATTTCCCTCAAATACATTTCATCCTCAAAATGATACAGAGCAAACTCATCGACAGGTCTGTCTACAGTCTGGAGGAGCGCGAGCGGCTTTCCGCCAATATCCTGCCCGCCGAAGGCACACCCCACATCCTCCTGGCAACTTGCAACCGCACGGAAGCCTACTGGGGTGACGGCGAAATACCCGACGACCTCACGCGCCACCTCTTCCGCGTGGCGGCGGGATTGGAGTCCTCGCTCATCGGCGAACGCGCCATTCAGGGACAACTCAAGCAGGCCTACGTCAAGGCGCAGGAACGCTACAACCTCTCGTCGCCGCTCAACCGCCTCTTCCAGACGGCGATGCACGTCGGCAAGCGCGTGCGCAACGAAACGCAGATTGCCGCTGGCGCCATTTCCCACAGTCAGGTCACCGCCGACATGCTCCGCGACCATCACATCGACCTGAAGAACAAGGTGGTGGGCATCATCGGTGTGAACAAGCTCACCGAGGACATCCTCAAATACCTCACGGCGCGCGGGGCGGTCAACATCTACCTCTCCAACCGCAACATCGACAAGGCGCGCAGTTTGGCGGCACGCTACGGCGGCCACGCCATGGGACTGGAACTGAAGCGCGACCTCCTGCGCGTCTGCCACGTGCTCATCTGCGCCACCTCTGCGCCCCACGCCATTGTCCGCCCCGACGACTTCGACGACGAACGCCGCCGCGAGATGTTGCTTTTCGACCTCGCCTTTCCGCGCGACATCGACCCCACCGTGGGACAATTGCCCGGCGTGACGCTCTACAACCTCGAGGACATCGAACGCTTCGCCCGCCGCAACCGCTCGCTGCGACAGGGCGAAGTGGCAGCCGCCGAGCGCATCATCGACGAGGAAATGGAGAAACTGGCGGAGTGGCAGGATATGCGCCGCCGCCTCTCTGCCTGCCGCCAATAAGCGGGTGGCAGAAATTTACAGCAAACAAGAGAAACCTAAAAATCATCACGATATGTTCAGCAGACCCAAATCGAAAGCAGCCTTTGAAGAGGCGCTCCGTTACATTCCCGGCGGCGTCAACAGTCCCGTCCGCGCCCTCAAGTCGGTGGGCGAGACGCCCCTTTTCATTGAGCGCGCCAGCGGGACGACGCTCACCGACATCGACGGCAACGACTACACCGACTTCTGCTTGTCGTGGGGCGTCTTCATCCTCGGCCACGCCCATCCCGACGTGTTGCGCGAAGTCAATGCCGCCGTCCTGCGCGGCACAAGTTTCGGCATCCCTACCCTCCAAGAAACTGAACTGGCACGCCTCGTCAACCGCTTCATTCCCTCGATAGAGCGCGTGCGCTTTGTCAACTCAGGCACGGAAGCCGTCATGTCTGCCATCCGCTTGGCGCGCGGCTATACGCGCCGCAACGTCATTGTGAAATTCGTGGGCTGCTACCATGGTCACGTCGACCACCTCCTCGTCGCCGCCGGTTCGGGCGTCGCCACCATGGGCATTTCGTCGTCGGCAGGCGTGCCCGAAAGCTTTGTCGCCCACACCGCCTGCCTGCCCTTCAACGACCGCGCCGCCGTCGAGGAATACTTCCGCGCCCACGGCGACGAAGTGGCTGCCGTCATCGTCGAACCCGTGCCCGCCAATATGGGCGTCGTGCCGGCACGCGACGGTTTCCTCCAGTTCCTCCGCGAAGTGACCCGCCGCCACGGTGCGCTCCTCATCTTCGACGAAGTCATCACCGGCTTCCGCCTCACGGCAGGCGGTGCGCAGAAGCTTTTCGGCATCACGCCCGACCTCACCACCGTGGGCAAAATCGTGGGCGGCGGATTTCCCGCAGCAGCCTTTGGCGGTCGCGCCGACATCATGCAACTCCTCGCCCCAGAAGGCCCAGTCTATCAAGCTGGCACACTCTCCGGAAATCCCATAGCCATGACCGCCGGCATCACCACCTTGAGTCTCCTTTCGCAGCCCGGTGTCTACGACGCGCTCAACGCCAAGGCCGCCCGCTTCATTGACCGCCTGCGCGAAATCCTCGCGCCCAAAGGCATCGTCGTCAACAGCGTCGGCAATATGTTCACCCCCTTCTTCACCACCGGCGAGGTGCGCAACTTCGACGACGTGAAGCGCAGCGACACCGCCCGCTTCGCCCGTTTTTTCCGCCACATGCTCGAGCGCGGCATCTACTTCTCGCCCTCACAGTTCGAGACGAACTTCATCTCCATTGCCCACACGGAAGAAACCCTCGACCGCGTCCTTGCCGCCGCCGCCGAGTTTGAGGCCTGAAAATCCGCCTCACGAAGGTCGATTCCCATAAAATCGGTGGCTGAATACCCCTTTGTTGCTATTGAAAAAGTAGACACAAGATGGTAGAAAAAGAAAAGAAGTTGT
>JAUNOO010000041.1:5465-15661 GCA_030531095.1 Bacteroidales bacterium | reverse complement strand
GCTCAGGACTTTTTTAAATTAGCTCAGGACTTTTTTGTGCCCCCTCTGGTGAAGGCTTAAAAAACTATGGTTCAGGGATTTGAAAAACTGGACAAAACCGCAAAAAAACTGGGACTGAAATTCGTAGAGTTGCGCCAGAAATTTGCTTTCCGGCACCTATTCGTCGCGGTGGAGGAAAGTGTAGATGGGGTAGTGGTCGGAAGCGATGACGCTGTGGTCCACGCGGCTGCCGTAGGCTTCCCAGTCGGAGGAGCAGAAGATGTTGTCGATGCGGACGTAGATGGCGTCGCGGTTGAAGGAGCGGCCTATGCCGTTGCCGGCGGCGACGTAGGCGTCGGTGAGGCCGGCGGCGTCGATGCGGTGGTGGGTGAAGGAAATGGGGGTGTCGTTGAAGTCGCCGCAGAGGATGGTGCTCATTCCGGCGTGGCGCTCTACGTATTCGGCGGTGAGTGTGGCCTGACGGGCGCGGTCGGCGGCGGCGGCGGATATCTTGGTGATGAGCATTCGCGAACTGCTGTCGACGTCGCTCTTTTCGGGGTCGCGGACGAGGGTGTGGTATTTCTGTCGGTCGTCGGGTGAGAGGTGCATCGACTCAAGGTGGCAGTTGACGACGAGGACGGTGTCGCCGGGGGCGAGGAGGAGGCGGAAGGCGGCGCTGCCGTTGGCGGTCTTGCAGCAGATGAGTTCCTTGTGGAGGATGGGGTAGCGGGAGAAGCAGGCGAGGATGTTGGCGCCGATGTCGATGGTGTCGTAGTAGGGGAGGACGGCCTTGAGGGGCTGGACGACGAGGCTGTCGAAGTTGGTGGAAGGCGTGACGTAGGCTTCCTGGAGGCAGACGATGTCGGCGTTGCTCATGGCGATGTAGTCGAGGGCGGCGTTGTGGCCGAGTGAGTCGCGCTTGTTGCCGTTGTAGCCTGCGGTGTTGAAGGAGAGGACCTTGATGGCGCCCTTGGGCGGGGTGGAGGGGAAGTTGACGGGGCAGTAGGCGCGGACGGAGAAGAAGCAGCCGGCGAGGCCGAGGAGGGGTATCCATGCCTGGCGTGGGGCGAAGAGGAGGGAGATGGCCTGCATGACGAGGAGTCCGGCGAGGAAGAAGGGGAAGGCGAGGCCGACGACGCCGATGTAGCTGCAGAGGTTGGGGTTGACGTAGACGCTGGCGGCGCAGAGCCACAGGAGGATGACGGCGCACCAGGAGGCGCCGGCTATCACGCGTTTGTGGAGTGGTTGTTTCATCTGCGGTGGGCTGTTTCGTCTGCTGGGTGTGGGAGGAAATTTTGCGCCGGGGAGGGGTGGGGCTCAGCGTCGGCTGTTGTCGAACAGTTCTTTCTTCTCTTCGTCGGTGAGGCTCTGGTAGCCGCTGCGCTTTATTTTCTCGAGAATCTTGTCGACGCGGGCTTCCTGTTCCTTGGTGCGCTCGTTGTACTTGTAGTCGGCGTCGCGGTCCTTGAAGCGCTTGCCGCCTTCGTGGATGGTCATCTTGGGGCGGCGGGTGGTGAGCTTGCGGAGGTGGTCCTTGAAGCGTGTCCAGGGCGACTGGCTGCGTCGCGGTGTCCATGTTTCCCAACTCTGGAAGCGGTTGCCGCCGCCGCGGCTGTTGCGGCGCCAGTAGAGGATGAGGACGAGGCCGAAGAGCATGCCGCCGAGGTGGGCGAAGTGGGCGATGTTGCCGTTTGAGGCAAAGGCGGAGACGAGTTCGATGGCGGCGTAGCCTACGACGAAGTATTTGGCCTTGATGGGTATGGGCGGGATGAGGAGCATGATGCGCTCGTTGGGGAAGGTCATGCCGAAGGCGAGGAGTACGCCGTAGCAGGCGCCGGACGCGCCGATGGTGCTCCAGGTGTTGAGGAACTCGGACATGGGTATGGCGCCGCCCCATGAGGTGCTGACGAACTGGTAGTTGTGCATGCCGGAGATGTAGTACTCGCCGAGTTGCCAGAACTCCTGGCAGAGGCCTGCGCCGATGCCGCAGACGAAGTAGTAGATGATGAACCGCTTTGTGCTCATGGTCTGCTCGACGATGCGGCCGAACATCCAGAGGGAGAACATGTTGAAGAAAAGGTGGGTGAATCCGCCGTGCAGAAAGAGGTAGGTGACCAACTGCCAGGGCTGGAAGTCGGGGGCGAGGACGAAATGGAGGCCGAGGCTGTCGGCGAGGTCCATGCCGCGTTGCTCGCCGACGAGCTGCGCCAGAAAGACGATGCAGTTGATGATTAACAGGTTCTTGGTGACCGGAGGAAATTGCTTGAACATGCTGTTAGCGTAAGAATTTAGGGTTCATCTGATTAAGGTGCAAACTTACGAAGAATTTCCCGAACAGAGAAGAATCTGAATTTAAGATTTGTATAAGGCTGGGGCTGGGGACTGGGGAGGTTGCTCCGCGTACGATTGTCCCAAATGTCCTGCAAATACTGCTAAAACTTTGGAAATAACGTACAACTGCACGGCGGATGAAAAAAAATATCTAACTTTGCTCTCGCTTTGTACCCCTTTGGCATGTGCGTGCGCGCTGCGGCTATGCGTACATCCTGCGCCGTTGGTCTGGCGAAGGCGATGCGCCCGGAAGATTTCGGGCGGCGCGCGGAGACGGACGGATGTGGGGTATGAGAAATAACTTGTATATATTATAATGAGTATCACAACTCTGCTCAAACCTTATTTTTCAAAAAGGTTTCGCGAAATAGGACGGTATGCAAACGGGGCTGAGGACATTCAGCGCTCGGTGCTGACGTCACTCCTCGGACGTGCCGAGGATACGGAGTGGGGCCGGCACTACAACTACGCCGCGACGAAGGACTACGAACGCTTTGCCGCCACCGTCCCCATCAACACTTACGAGGAACTGAAGGGTTACATTGACCGTATGCGCCATGGTGAGAGCGACGTGCTGTGGCCGGGCAAGGTGAAATGGTATGCCAAGTCGTCGGGCACAACGAACGACAAGAGCAAGTTCATCCCCGTCAGTGCGGCGGGCTTGAAGGACACGCACTACGCCGGCGGGCAGGACGCCATCAGCCTGTATCTGCACAACACGCCGGGCTCGAAGCTCTTCGACGGCCGCGCTCTCATCTTGGGTGGCAGTCACGCGCCGAACTACAACCTGCCTCACTCGCTCGTGGGCGACTTGAGCGCTATTCTCATAGAGAACATCAATCCGCTGGTCAACATCGTGCGCACGCCGCCAAAGCAGGTGGCACTGCTCTCCGACTTCGAGGAGAAGCGCGACCGCATTGCCCACATTGCCGCGCGACAGAACGTGACGAACCTCTCGGGCGTGCCGTCGTGGATGATGGCGGTGCTCAACCGTGTGCTCGAGGTGACGGGCAAGACTTATATCGACGAGGTGTGGCCCAATCTGGAAGTGTTCTTCCACGGTGGTGTGGCGTTCACGCCCTACCGCGAACAGTATAACCGCCTCATCCGTTCGCCGCGGATGAAGTATATGGAAACCTACAACGCCTCGGAGGGCTTCTTCGGTCTGCAGAACGACCCCACCGACCCCGCCATGCTGCTGATGATTGACTACGGGGTGTTCTACGAATTTATTCCCCTCGAGGAGCTCGACAAACCGAATCCCCAAGTGGTGCCCTTGTGGGGCGTGGAGACGGGGCGCAATTATGCCATCGTCATTTCCACGACCTGCGGTCTGTGGCGCTACCAGATTGGCGACACCATACGCTTTACCTCCACGAAGCCCTATAAGTTTGTCATCTCGGGGCGCACGAAGAGTTTCATCAACGCCTTTGGCGAAGAACTCATCGTGGACAACGCCGAGAAGGGACTGGCCCGCGCCTGCCAGGAGACGGGCGCCATCGTGGCGGAATACACCGCCGCCCCCGTCTTCATGAACGCGGAGGGCCGCTGCCGCCACCAGTGGGTCGTGGAGTTCGAGAAAGCGCCCGCCGACCTGGCGCGCTTCGCAGACATCCTCGACCGCACGCTGCAGGAAATCAACTCGGACTACGAGGCCAAGCGCTACAAGGACCTCACGCTCCAGCACCTCGAAATCATCCCCGCGCGCCAGGGCCTCTTCAACGACTGGCTCAAGAGCAGGGGCAAACTGGGCGGACAGCACAAAGTGCCTCGCCTCGCCAACAACCGCGAAATCATTGACCAAGTATTAGCCCTCAACGGTACGCCCGCTTCTGCCGAAGCCTGAGGCTGCTCTCCGCTGCTGAGGCCAATTTTCCCCTTATAAGAAACCATGTCCAGACACCGCGCCAAGACGTTCCACCTACTGCCCATCGCTGTGCTGACGCTCCTCGTCGGCATACTCGCTGGCGCCTGTGCCAATCCCGGCTCAGGCCCCGACGGCGGACCTTACGACGAAACGCCGCCCCGCATTGTCTCCATCTCACCGCCCCTGGGCCAACTCAATACGACGCAGAAGCGCATTGTCTTCACGTTCGACGAGGGCATCAAGATTGAGAGCGCATCGGAGAAGGTGGTCATCTCGCCGCCCCAGCTCCAGACGCCCGACTTTCTGGTGTCGGGCAAGCGCATCACCGTTTCGCTCGTCGACTCGCTCAAGCCCAATACGACATATACCATCGACTTCTCCGACGCCATCGTGGACGCCAACGAGAGCAACCCCCTGGGCCGCTTTGCCTACTATTTCTCGACGGGCGAATCGCTCGACACGATGGAGGTTGGGGGCTACGTCCTTGCCGCCCAAAACCTTGAGCCGGTGAAAGGCATCCTCGTGGGGCTTCACAGCGACACGACCGACTCCGCCTTCACCACGAAAGCCTTGGAACGCGTGGCACGCACCGACAGCCGCGGCCACTTCTCCATCAAGGGCGTGGCGCCGGGCACTTATCGCGTCTATGCGCTCAACGATATGGACGGCGACTTCAAATGGAGTCGCGGCGAAGCGCTCGCCGTCTTGCGCGAAGCGGTAAAAACGGCTTCCTACCCCGATGTCCGCTACGATACCATCTGGCACGACTCCATCCGCTACGACACTATCATCCCAGTCCCCTTCACCCACTATCTTCCCGACGACGTGGTGCTCTACTCGTTCACCGAAAAGTCCTCGACGCGTTATTTCGTGAAGACACAACGTGACGTGCCCGAGTGGTTCCGCATGTATTTCACCGCGCCCTCCACGACTGTCCCCAAAGTGACGGGGCTCAACTTCGACGCTGAGAAGGAACTCGTGGAACTCCGCTCGCCCGGCAACGACACCATCACATATTGGCTCCGCGACCTCACCATTCCGTCGGTCGACACGCTCCGCTTCGCCTACACCTACGACGCCTTCGACGACTCGCTGGGGCACAACGTCACCCTCACCGACACCTTCTCGCTCACGCCCAAGATGACCATGAAGCGCCGCAACAAGCAGAAGGAGGAGGAAATGGAGAAGTGGCAAAAGGAACTCGAGAAGCGCCACAAACGCGGCGACTTCTCGCAAGAAACCCCGCCCCCCACGTTCATTTCGGTGAAGGCCCGCGGCGGCGCACGGTTGCCGCTGATGCAGAATCCCCTCATTGCGTTTGAGGAGCCGGTGATGCAGATTGACACCTCCGCCATCCGCCTCAGCCTCAAGGTCGACACGCTCTACCTGCCCGCCCCCATGGAACTGGTGCACGCCGACGGTCCCGTCATGTCGCTCACCGTGCGCGGCGAGTGGCGCTACGGCCAGCAATACCGCCTCGACGTCGACTCCGCCGCCTTCGTCGGCGTATCGGGCAACGTCAATAAGGCCTCCAAACTCGAATTCAGCTTCGGCGATGAGGAAGACTTCGGTTCTGTCTTCCTCAACCTCCCCGGCTGCGACACCACCGCTGTGGTGGAACTCCTCGTCTCCGACAACAAAGTGGAGCGCAAAGGGCGTTGCCAGTCAAACGGCCGCGTGGACTTCTTCTACGTCAAGCCCGGCACCTACTACATCCGCGCCTTCATCGACGCCAACGGCAACGGCCAGTGGGACCCCGGCGAATTTGCCTCCAAGACCCCGCCCGAGAAGGTCTACTACTTCCCCCAGAAGCTCGAAGTCCGCGCCAACTGGGACATCGACCAAACTTGGCGCGTAGACGCAGTCCCCATCACGAGACAGAAGCCAGACGAAATCACCAAACAGAAGGCCGACAAGGAAAAGACAACCGCCCACGAGAAAAACGTGCAGCGACTCAAGGAGAAGGGCTTGCAGGAATGACGCCACGGCGCAGTCCTCTCCCCTCCGCAAGGCATACCAAAACTAAAACCGACTTCAACATGAAAAAGCTCACAGCCCTCCTGGCAGCCATCGTGCTCGCAGTCACCGCCGCCTCCGCCCAGTGCTCGTCAGTCAACACCGCCTTCAAGAGCGGCGAAACACTGATGTACGACCTCTACTTCAACTGGAAATTCATCTGGGTCAAGGCGGGCACTGCCTATATGAACACCACCGAAACCGTCTGGAACGGCAAACCAGCCTACAAGACCTACCTCGTCACCAAAGGCTCGAGCCGCGCCGACAAGTTCTTCGTCATGCGCGACACCCTCACCGCCTACTGCGGCCTCGACCTCGTGCCCATGTACTACAAGAAAGGCGCCCTCGAGGGCAGTTCCTACCGCAAGAACGAAGTGTGGTACGACTACGTCAACGGCGAGTGCAAGGTCAAGATGCGCTACCAGAAGAACCAGGACCCCGCCCAGTACAAGGAACACTCCAGCCGCTACTGCGCCTTCGACATGATTAGCATGCTCCTCCGCGCCCGCTCCTTCGACCCCACCAACTTCAAGAAAGGCCACCGCATCAAGTTCCTCATGGCCGACGGTCACAACTGCGATTGGCAGTCCATCGTCTACCGCGGCAAGGAGAAGTTCAAGATGGAGAACTCCAACACCACCTACCGCTGCCTCGTCTTCTCGTTCATGGAGATGGAGAACGGCAAGGAGAGCGAAGTCGTGCGCTTCTACATCACCGACGACAAAAACCACCTGCCCGTCCGCCTCGACCTCAACCTCAACTTCGGCACGGCCAAGGCTTTCCTCATCGGCGTGAAGGGCCTCCGCAATCCGCAGACGTCGAAGGTCAACTGACGCCAGCGCCGCCGCAGCCCCCACACAGCGAGGGGCAAAGGGAATCATCGCGTTCCCTTTGCCCCTCGTCGTTTTCTGCCCCAAATTCTCGGGCGGCGGAGGAAGTTTTCAGTCGAAGCGTTCCCGCCGCAGCGGATAGTTTCCGCGCAGGCGCTCGAAGTCCTCGGGTCGGGCGCGGAGCGCATCGCTGTCGCGGCGCGGGTCGTAGAGCGCCAGTCGCGGGTCAGTCTCTGCCGCGTTGTCGGGCGCAGAGGGATAGTAGCGGAACGACCGCTCAACGTGTGGCGGACAGATGTTGAAGTCAGCCTTGATGCCGAAGTGCCGCGCCACGGCTTCGAGCGCCATGCGCGTACCGTTCGCCTTGCCGTCGGCAGAGTAGCCCGCGATGTGGGGCGTGGCGAGGAAAGCCGCCGCCAGAAGTTCGCGGTCAATGTCTGGTTCGTTCTCCCACGTGTCCACCACCGCCTCGCTGACGCGTCCCGCCTTCAGCGCCGCCAGCAGTGCAGGCGTGTCCACCACCTCGCCGCGCGAGGAGTTGAAGACGACAGGCCGCCGCGCGAGTGCCCCGAAGAAGTCCGCCCCCGCCAGGTGGAACGTGGCGTGTTCGCCTTGTCGCGTGAGCGGCGTATGGAACGAAATGATGTCCGCCTCCCGACAGATGTCCGCCAGCGTCGCCGTGCATTCCGCGTCACGAATGCCGCCCGCCGCAGGTTCTCCGTCGCACACGCCGCCGCGCCCCGCCAGTCGGAGCGGGTCGCAGAGCAGCAACCGCAGTCCCAGCCGCCGTGCCATGAGCGCCACCTGTGTGCCCACGTGCCCCACGCCCACGATGCCGAGCGTCGTCTCCGCCGAGAGCTTCACTTTGCCCTCGCGCGCCAGAAGCAGGAGGGCGCTCTCCACGTATTGCGCCACGCTCGCCGCGTTGCAGCCCGGACAGTTCGTCCATCCGATGCCCGCCTCGTGCAGGTAGTCCGTGTCTATGTGGTCGAAGCCAATAGTCGCCGTCGCCACGAAGCCCACGCGGCTGCCCTCCAGAAGTAGTCGGTCGCAGCGCGTTCGGGTGCGCACGATGAGCGCGTCGGCTTCGCGTACGTCCGCCGCCGTGATGGCACTGCCCGGCAGATACACCGCCTCGCCCAGCCGTTCCGCCTCGCCGCGGATAAAAGGAATCTTGTCGTCAATGATGAGTTTCATATGTTGTTGTGTGCAGGGGCTTTTCCTGATTATCGTTGAGTTTTTGTTTTAGTCAATATCCTCAATAGCGTTTCCGTTTCCAGCTGTAGTTATATACTTCTGGTCCGGGTCGTTTATTTTTTGCTTTGTAGGACGCAGCAGATCGGCAAGAATGAGTTGGTTGATATATTTCTCTCTCGAACGGCTATTGTTATATATTCCCAAATGTTCAAATATTTCATTGCTCGATTTGGCAGAAGTGCTGCAATATTCAAGCACCATCCTTTGTTTTTTGTTAAGTTTGAAGTCAAGAGTCCGTTTCTTAGGGGTCGAAGTTAGGTCGTTTTTGGTCGAAGTTGGGTCGTTTTTTCTCCAAAGTATTGTTCGGAAGTTACTGTCTTGAATGAACTCAGGAACTCTCAATCCCATAGCCAAACATTCGTCCACCATGTCACTTGTCCCCGTTCCGAGACGCTCTATGTAGCCGGCAAGATAAAGCGGATGGGCAAGTACAGGATTGGCAGGGATAGAAACGTGAGGCAAAGACAGCTGAGCTGCAGTGATACCAAACGGCAGGCGTCCGGGATTCCATACTTCAAGTCTGTTCGGAAAGAGCATTACCTGCACGCTGCCATTGCTTGTATAGTCGCGGTGGCAAACTGAGTTCACTATGCTTTCTGTCACGGACTTGACAGGGAGTTCAAAATCTATATCCACTTCGGCGCTCTTGTCTCTCTCTCCTACACGGGCATCGATGTGTGACATGACAAATGAAACGGCATTGTCAATCATCTCGAAAAGTGAACCTTGGAACACTTGATAGGATGCCAAGGGCTTGCTGATAGTGTTGGTGTAGAATTGGACGCACTTTACCTCCGATGTGGGGAAGAATCTCTGAGGCTCTTTACCGAAGAGCAACAGAGCGGCGTTCGTGATTTTTCCGTTATCCGTCAGGTTGAGGCTTTTCAGTACGCGCTCCACCCCGGCATCTTTCGACAATGGGAATGCCCGTTTCTTGCGGGCGCGCTCCACAAAGGCATCCACCTTTTCTTCGTCTATATCATTGATGGTGGCAGTTGGGTGGAGGGTGGCATCAAAAGGAAGCAGTCGCAAATATTCATTCTCTTCCAAATATCGCACGAGGGAAGCATAGACCGCCGCGCGCAACTCTTCATAATCGTCAAAAGATTTACGAACCACACATTGTTCTGCTTTTTTTATAAAAGTAGCCTCCTTGGTATTACGGGCATCTTTATCCATACGCCTGATAAAAATCAGACGGTCTTTGTGCAACTCTGTTGCCCAATCAAACTCTCGCTCTGTAGGGGAAATTCCTTCAGCATCCTCATAGCCGTAATCAGCACCGAGCAGTGCCAAATAAATGTCAGCCTGTTCCACCTCGCCCAAATACACTTGAACGGCAGATTGAGATTTGGCAGGCATATCTTCAAAGATGAACACTTCGAAAAACTTGCCCAGCAGCGCATCGGTACGAATGTATTCTGCCAAACTTGCACGTTCTCTGGCAAACTCTCGTTGTACGCTACTTATGAAAATTCTGATTGGTCTCATTTGCTTGTTCAGGTGTTCTCCTTGTCCACAGAATTGATGTAAAAAACAATCGAAGTCTGACGCCTCGTCATTTGCTCTTTCGACTTTTTGTATGTCGCTTTTGCAAATATACGAAATTCCCCACAAACGGAAACACGCAGTTTTTAAGAGGTATCTTTTACCATCGAAAAAACTGTGTGTTTGGTATTCTCAGCCCCATCCGCTAGCGACCTTTTTGGCGCAGGTTTATATTGTCACGCGCAGTCCGGCAAAATAGCAGCGTGGCAGCGTCGCCGCGCCGCCACGGCTCTACGAATTTCAGTCCCAGTTTTGGCGGTTTTGTCCAGTTCTTTAAATCCCTGAACCATAACTTTTTAAAGCTGCACCAGAGAGGTCGCAAAAAAGTCCTGAGCTAAATAAAAAAAGTCCTGAGCTAATTTAAATTA
>JAUNOO010000041.1:0-5455 GCA_030531095.1 Bacteroidales bacterium | reverse complement strand
CTCAGGACTAGTTTTTGATAGCTCAGGACTTGGTTTTGTTTGCTCTGACAGTGGGGCGAAAATAGTGGGGCGGGGCAGAGATTTCGCAGGGCAGCATTTATATATATGAGTGGAGGCGGACGGTACACTTCGCACTGCCGTTCGCAAGCAGCTACCGTTTGCGGGTCGCTGCGGCGGAGATTAAATACAATGTAAATTCTTTTTAACGGGATAGTAATATGAGAGCCGTTCCTTTGCACTTGGAATCCGACTCTTGAATTTTCCACTTGGACAAACTGCTAAAAAACAGACTATAACATGAACAACTATTTACTCCGTGTCGCTGCCGCGCTGCCTTTTCTGTGGCCGCTGACGACTTCTGCCAATTTTACGATGTCGACCCACCAGACGACGATGGTCGTGGCGAGCGACGTGCACGTCATGGCGCCCTCGCTCCTCATTGAGGACGGCGAGGCTTATGCCGACTACATGCGCAACGACCGCAAAATGCTTAAGGAATCGCCCCTCCTGCTGGAACAACTCACTCGCGAAATTCTCGCCGAACGCCCGCGCTACGTCTTGGTCACCGGCGACCTCACCAAGGACGGGGAGGAGGCTTCGCACCGCTATCTCGTGGAGCACTGCCTGAGCCGACTGCGCGAGGCGGGCATTCAGCCTTTCGTCATTCCGGGCAACCACGACGTCAACAATCCCCATGCGGTGGAATTTCTGGGTGATTCGACACGCCGCGTCAAGACCGTTACGCGCGAGGAGTTTGCCGACATCTATTACGATTATGGCTACGGCCAGGCTATGGTGCGCGACACGGCGTCGCTCTCCTACGTCGTCCAAATCACCGACAGCGTGCGCTTGCTGGCACTCGATGCCTGCGAGTATGACCGCAACGACTTCGCCACCGACCACTGCTATCACGAGGGCTACGTGCGCCCCGCCACGCTCCGCTTCGTAGAGGAGCAGTTGGCGCGCGCCAAGGCGGACGGCGTGGAGGTTATCGGCATGATGCACCACGGCCTCACGGAGCACTGGAAATACCAGAACCGCGTGCTGCCGGGCTACGTGGCAGACAACGCCGACGCGCTCAACAAGTTGCTCAAAGAGGGCGGCGTGAAGGCCGTCTTCACCGGACACCTCCACACGCAGGACATCGCCGAAACCTCCAACGGCATCATGGACATCGAAACGGGTTCGCTCGTCAGCTATCCCTCCCCCTACCGCCTGGCGACGCTCGACGAGACGAAGGGCACCCTCTCGGTGACGACGCGCACCCTCACCGACGTGGCAGGACTCGACACTGGGGACAAGACTTATGCCGACTATGCCCGCGAACACACTTCGGCAGGCGTCCGCGCCATCGTGGGGCGGATGTTCCCCGAGAAAGTGCCCGCCGACCTCAAGAGCCGCGCCACCGACATCATCACTGAAGCCATGGCAGACAACTACCGCGGCGACGAACAGCTCACGCCCGAACGCGACGCCGACATCAAGACGACGGCACGGCAGTTGCGCAAATACACGTTCAAGTGGAGCATTGTCTTCAAACGGGTGGCGCGTGCCCTCCTCAACGACGCCGCGCCTGCCGACCACTCACTCACCGTCAGTTACAGACGATGAAGGCGCTGTGGCTCAAGCTTATTTATAGCACTGGAAATAAAAAATAAACACAAAAACAAATTACCCAAAGAAAATGAACACCCCAAAATCCTACCTATTGGCGGCTGCCCTGATGACGGCTGCCGCACAGGCCAACGCTGGCGACGACGTGCTCCGCGGACTGGTGCGCAACACGATGGGCGAACCGCTCCCCGGCGTGGCAGTCAGTGTCAAGGACGGCACGCTGCGCACGGTCACCGACGGCAACGGACGCTTCAGTCTGGCCTCTGCCGCGTCGAACCAGACGCTCGTCTTCTCCTATATCGGCTATGAGAGCCGCGAAACGGTAGCCACGTCCGACTCCATCGACGTGGTGATGGAAGAGGACAACCGCCAACTCGGCGAAGTGCTCGTCACCACCCAGAAGCGCGCCCAGACCGCCATCGAAGTGCCGGTGAGCGTGAGCGCCCTGACGGGTCACAACATGGCGGACATGCAGGTGCGCGGCATGGACGAAATGTCGCAGTTCATCCCCGGACTCGAAGTGCAGGTGCAGAGCGTCAACAACCCCGGCTACGTCATTCGTGGCGTGACCAGCGACGAGGGCGAAAGTTATTCGCAGCCCCGCATTTCGGTCTTCACCGACGGCGTATCGACGAGCCGCAGCCGCGCCTCGGTGGCTGAAATCTTCGACATGGAACGCATCGAAGTGGTCAAAGGTCCGCAAGGCACCCTCTTCGGCCGCGGTGCTGAAATCGGCGCCATCCACTTTCTGCGCCACAAGCCCGTGGACTACCTGACGGGCGAACTCTCTGTCAACTATGGCACGCACAACCAGCGCGGCGCCAACGGATTTATCAATACGCCCCTCAGCGACAAGGTGCAGAACCGCTTCGCCTTCAGCTATGACGCCCACGACGGCTACGTCAAGAACCTGGCAGGCGGCCGCCTGAACGGCAAGAGCGCCATCGCCCTGCGCAACTCCACCCGCTTCCTCTTCACGCCGAAGACGAAACTCGACCTCGTGCTCGACTACCAGTACGACAACGCCCCGGGCACAGCCTTCAAGAGTCAGACGCTCCCCACGCCGGGCGGCAACACTTCGCCCTTCACCGACGCTTATCTGGAGCAGGGCGACAACCTTGGCATCACGCGCCACGTGGGCGGCGTGACGGCACTGCTCGACCACCGTCTCAACGACGCATGGACGCTCAGCTCCATCACGGGTTTCCGCGCCTTCAAGAGCACTGAGGACTTCGACGCCGACGGCTCCAGCCTGCCCCTCCTCTTTGCCACCGAAAAGGAGAAGGGTACGCAACTTTCGGAGGAAATCCGCCTCAACTACGACAACGGCGGCCGCTTCTCCGGCTTCCTCGGCGCAAGCTACTTCTTCGAGCACTCGCAGCAGCAGGTCATTGTGCGCAGCGACCTCCAGTACCTCTATCCCGCCGTCATCGGACAGCAGTTCAGTGCGACCTATAAGCCACAGTTTCAGCAGATGGTGGCAGGCGTAGACCAGATGGCGACAGCCCTCAAGGCCCAATACCCCGCCTACAGCGATGCCATCGACCAGATGGCGTCAGGCCTCGGCTCGCAACTCTCCGCCCTCATCGACCAGTGGTTCCCCGCCAGCTACGACCCGACGCAAGCCGTGACCACCACGCCCGACTTCTACGGCGACCTCAACACCGCCTTCAACGCCTTCTTGCAGTCCAACCCCATGGCGCAACTCCTCTTCTCCCAGCTCATGGGCGGCACGCCCACGCTCGACGGACTGCTCACCCTCATGGGACAGGACGCCGCGACGCTCAAGCAATCGTCGGCTCTGCCGCTGAGCACCGAACAGCAGGAGGAAGGCACCAACTACGGCGAGAACCATGCTGCCGAAATCTTTGCCGACGGTACGTTCAACATCTACAAAGGCCTCTCGCTGACTGCCGGCTTGCGCGGCACCTACGAGCACCAGCGCACGGGCTACAGTTCATCGACCGTGCCCAGCATCTTCGGCGCCATCCTCTATACACCCACGACCGACAATCAGCGCGTCTACATCAGCGACGACTACTATTCGTGGGTGGGCCGTGTGGCACTCAACTATATGTTCGGACGCAACAACGCCTACGTCAGTGTGTCGCGCGGACGTCGCCCCGGCGTGCTCTACTTCAACAACTCCGCCGACGCGCAGGTGCGTCTCAAGCCCGAAATCATAGTGAGCTACGAGGCAGGCATCAAGGGTAACGTCCTCGACGGCCGACTCGGCTATGAGGCTTGCGTCTACTACTACGACTGGAGCCACTTCCAGACGAGCCGCCTCGACGCAGAGTCTTCGTCCATCGCCCTCAACTATGTGGCTGACGACGCCGGACGCGCCCACACGCTCGGTGTGGAACTGGGACTGCGCTACCAGATTTGCCCCCTCCTTAACGTCTTTGCCAACTATGCTTACATCGACGGCAAATTCAACGACACCGACGACGAAGGCAACGCCCAGGAATATGCCGGCAACCGCTTCCGCCTGACGCCCAAGAACGCCTTCTCCGTCGGACTCGACCTCGACGTGCCCGTCAGCACTACGGCGGCTGTCTATTTCCGCCCCTCCTACAGCTACAAGTCGAAGGTCTACTTCGACGACAGCAACGACCCGTTGCTCACGCAGGACGGCTACGGCATAGCCAACTTCACCGCCGGCGTGCGCCTCAACGTCAAGAAACTGCGCTACGACTTCTCCCTCTTCGGCAAGAACGTCTTCAACGAAGACTATCTCGTCGACGCCGGAAACACGGGCAACACCATCGGCTACCCCACCTACGTGGCAGGCTCGCCCAGCGTCTTCGGCGTACAGGTGAAGGTGGGCTTCTGAGAAGCAAAGAAACACCTCTGCGCGCTGCAATCTTCAATCGGAGAAGCGCCGCACAACAAAAACTCCCCGGCGACCAGAGCGGTCGTCGGGGAGTGTCTTATGTCAGATTATTAGTGCGGTGTCGCCATCGCGGTGTTACTGGATTTCGATGAAGCGGTTGGCGGGCTTGGGCTCTTCGGCGAATTTGGGCAATTCGATGCTGAGGATGCCGTCCTTCACGCTTGCCGAAATCTTTTCCTTCTCCACGTTGTCGGGCAGGGCGAGCGTCTGCTGGAACTTGGTGTAGGAGAATTCGCGGCGCAGGTACTTCTTGGCGGGCTTGTCCTTGTCGCCCTCCTCGCTGGTCACCTTCTTCTCCATGCTGATGACCAAGTCGCCGTTTTCGTTGAGGCGGATGCTGAAGTCGTCCTTCGTCATGCCCGGAGCGGCTACCTCGACCTTAAAGGCCTTGTCGTCCTCGAGAACGTTGACGGACGGTGCCGTGGAGTTTGCTCTTACCATCCAGTTGTTGTCGAAAATTTCGTTGAAAACACTGGGAATCCAATACTGCGGATAATTTCTGTTCGTTGCCATAGTCTTATTTTCTTTTTAGTGGTTTGACATGTTGTTTGTTTGTGTAGTGCCTTGCCTTTCGGCTTCCGCGCTACGCCTTATAAAAGGCAATGCACGTGCCACCGCTGGAAAGTCTGCCACGGCGGGCGCGGAATTTTAAATCTAAGAAAGCCGCCTTAAACTTTCAGCCCCGATTTTTAAACAACGTGAACGGCTTTTCAGATTTAAGGCTCTAATTATCAGACATTTTGTCGGAAAAGAGTCTTTCTCGTGCTGACATTTCGGCAGGTCGTTCCCGCTCCCGCCGATTCCCGCCCGCTACAGCGCGGGGGCAACGTCAGAGAGTTTGCGCTCAACCTCTTGTCTGTGAGGTATTTATCAAAGCTATAAAAAGCACGACCGGCTCCATCAAAAACTAGTCCTGAGCTTTGGGTAAAAAGTCCTGAGCTTTTG
>JAUNOO010000040.1 GCA_030531095.1 Bacteroidales bacterium | reverse complement strand
AAAGCTGGCAAAAGCTTGGTTGGAGACATAGAATGCTCAGGACTAATTTTCAAAAGCTCAGGACTAATTTTTGATAGCTCTATCGGACAAACGCGGCGGACTTATTTCTCCGCGGCAGCCATATCGAGCGCGCGGCGGATGACTGGCGCCATGTCGTAGTATTTGTATTCCGCCAAACGACCGCCGAATACGACGTTCGTTTCTGCTTCTGCCAAGGCGCGGTATTGCTGATAGAGCGCCGTGTTGCGGGCGTCGTTTACGGGATAATAAGGTTCGAGACCTGCCTGCCACTCCGTGGAATATTCGCGCGAGATGACCGTCACAGGCTGGTCGTCGACGGCACTGCCGAAGCGTTCAAAATGCTTGTGCTCGATGATGCGGGTGAAGGGCACGGCGCGCTCTGTGTAGTTGACCACGGCGCAGCCCTGCCAGTTGCTCACGGGCAGCACTTCTTCCTCAAAGCGGACAGTGCGGTATTCGAGTTGGCCAAAGCGGTAGCCGTAGTATTCGTCAATCTTGCCCGTAAAGACCACGCGGTCCGCCTGTGCCTCGAACGCGGCGCGGTCGGCAAAGAAGTCGGTGTTGCAGCGCACTTCCACGCCGTCGAGCAGAGCGTCGGTCAGGAGGTTATATCCGCCAATGGGTATGCCCTGGAAGTCGTCGTTGAAGTAGTTGTTGTCGTAGACGAAGCGCACGGGCAGGCGCTTGATGATGAAGGCGGGCAGTTCGGTGCAGGGACGCCCCCACTGCTTTTCGGTATAGCCCTTGATGAGGCGTTCGTAGATGTCACGCCCGATGAGCAGGAGCGCCTGTTCCTCCAGATTGCGCGGCTCATCCACCCCTGCGCGGCGCATGGCGTCGAGGGCTTCCTGGCGCTGCGACTCAATGCGTGCCTGGGCTTCGGCAGGTGTCCGCACACCCCACATCTGGTAGAAGGTGTTCATGTTGAACGGCAGGTTGTAGAGCCGCCCTTCGTAGTTGGCCAACGGACTGTTGGTATAGCGGTTGAAAGGCACGAGGCGGTTGACGAAATCCCACACTTCGCGGTCGGACGTGTGGAAAATGTGCGCCCCATATTTGTGGACGTTGATGCCCTCGACGTTCTCGCAATAGATGTTGCCGCCACGGTGTGGGCGCTTGTCGATGACGAGGCAGCTGCGCCCGCGGCTCTGCATGAGGTGGGCGAAAGTGGCACCGAAGAGGCCGGCACCAACGATGAGATAATCGTATTTCTTCATGGAGTGGATGGTTTCGGGGAGGGAATCAGTGTTTGCGGTGAATTATATTTCCGGCATATTGCAGGATTTCGCGGAGCAGAGGGTCTTTGAGCACCCACAATGTAGCGCCGTAGAGCGTTGCCCCCACGATGACTGAGGCTGCCATGCTGCCCCAAATGTTATCGATGCTGCGACTCAGCGGCCACACCACAGCCGCCATGAGCAGGGCGGCTAAGACGTAGCGCAGATAGCTCCGCTCGAAGACGCGGAAGGGGAAATAGCGGCGACCCCATATTACCTGAATGACCAGGACGGTGAGCTCGGCAGCAAAGGTGGAGATGGCGGCGCCCTCTTGTGCCAGGCGGGGGATGAGGAGGAGGTTGAGCAGGAGGTTGAAGACGGCGCCGCCCACTGTGCTCCAGATGACGAGCGTTTCGCGCCCTTGGGGATAGAGCACTTGCAGGCCGAAGACGTTGCTCAGTCCGATGAAGAGGATGACGGGTGCCGTCCAGCACAGCACGCGCGAGGCTTCGCCAAACTCTCCGCCGCAGAAGATGAGGACGACGGCCTGCGAGAGGATAATCAGTCCGAGGGTGCAGGGCAACGACATGGCGACGACGAAGTGGAGCGACTTGCGGCAGACGGCAGCGAATTCCTCCATGCGCCCCGTTTCGAAGAGGTTGGAGCAGCGCGGCATGACGACGACGCAGAGCGAAGCCACCACGGTCAGTACGATTTGCGTCAGGCGGTTGCCAGCGGCAAAGAGGCCGACCGCCGCGTCGCCCTTCATGAATCCGAGCATCACGACGTTGAGTTCGAGGTATATGCTGGTGACGAAGTTGAGCACGAAGATGCGCATGGCAGGGCGCAAATGGCGCGCCACTTGCAGTTCGCTCCACCGGACTGAACCAAAGGGGATGAAGCGGCGCAGATGGACGAAGTTGACCACATTGTTGCCCACCGTGCCACCGACGATGACGAAACCATAGATGAGCAAGTCGTCCGCCGACTTGACAAACAGGAAAAGTCCCGCCGCAGAGAGCAGACGGATGACGAGGGAGCGGATGGTGATGAACTTGAAGTCCTCGACCGCCTGATAGAACCAGTTTGCGCCAAGGCTCGTGAAGAGTATCGTCAAACTGAGGACGTAGAAGAGCCCGAGGTCGGCATTGATTTGCGGCACGAAAGCACCCAGCGCCCAGACGGCCGCATAGCCGAGCAGGCAAAGGGCGGCACTGAGCACGAGTATCTCCACCGTGGTGCGGTTGCGCAATGCCACGTCGTCGCGATGACGCGCCACTTCGCGCACAGCATACATGGGGATGCCCAAACTGGTGAGCATGACGACATAGCTCAATATCGACTGCAAGAAATTCACCACGCCAATGCCCTCCGGCAGCAGAACGCGGGCGGCATAGGGGAACGTCACGATGGGGAAGATGATTCCCGTCACCGTGTTGAAGATGTTCAGTAGGGCGTTGGTTTTCAGTGAACTCATAAGTCAGGACGTAGGGCGCAGACAGTCGCTCAAAGGACGCGGATCTGCGGCGGACGGAGACGCAAAGCCCAGTTCCGCCGTGCCCTAATTGTTGCAAAATTAGAAGAAAAAGCCTAATGCGCCAAGCACAGCCCTGTTTTTGTGCCGATTTGCCGCCGCGGCGAGGACGGTGCGCCCCATCCCGACTGGTCTTCCCGCAAAGGAATTGCCCGAAACCGCGGTTTTCTGCCTCCTTTTCAGCCCGCGGCTTGTCCATATCGCAATAATTGTTTACTTTTGCATTCAAGTCAGTCCTCCCCCACTCCGACTTTTCAGTCAGCCTAAACCGAAAACGAAGGGGACTGCCCTATTTAGCGCCCTCAGGGGACGGAATAGTTTAACCGGTTCTGCACCAACTGGTTCAGGACTCATGAAAATTGCTTCCAACCACATGGATACAGCCATAGAAACAGCCTTTATCGGGAAGGTCACGACCAGACGTGAAGCCTACTGCTCACAAGCCTTCCGCCCTAATGCCATCACCCCACAACCTGAAAACCGTGCCGCAATTCTGCACTTTTCACGCTGACGGAATGAAAATCGAGGCTGAAAAAGTTTCCGACGAATATATCTCCGACGGTATGAACGCCTTCAACCGCCACACGAAGCGACTTTTCGACATCGTGGTGGCCGTGGTGTGCCTCGTCTTATTTTCGCCGCTCTTCCTCATCTGCTACATCGCAGTGAAACGGGAGGACGGCGGCCCTGCCATATTCAAGCAGGAGCGCATCGGACTGGGCGGAAAGCCTTTCTTCATCCTCAAGTTCCGCTCCATGAGACCCGACGCCGAAGCCGACGGTCCGCAATTGTGCGACCAGGACGGCGACGAGCGCTTCACGAAGGTGGGCCGTTTCTTGCGCGAGCACCATCTCGATGAACTGCCGCAACTGTGGAACGTGCTGCGCGGCGACATGGCCTTTATCGGCCCGCGCCCCGAGCGCCGCTACTACATCGAGAAAATCATGAAGCTCGACCCGCGCTACCCCATGCTCTACCAGATTAGGCCGGGCGTCACGTCCTACGCCACGCTCTACAACGGCTACACCGACACCATCGAGAAAATGGTGGACCGCCTGCACTACGACCTCTACTATCTGCAGAACCGCTCGTGGGGGCTCGACCTGAAAATCCTCTGGCTGACGTTTTTCAATATCGTAAGGGGCAAGAAATTCTGAGCGCTCTCATTCCCCCGCTCCCAATTTCCCGAAAACATCGCCCCATAAGTGCCCGCCTGCGGCGACTTTCCGCGCTCCGCCTTCGGCATTTCGATTATTATATATATCTTTGTCTCGAAAAAGAAAGAACACCATCACAGTATGAAGAATTATCTAGTGACCGGCGCAGCCGGATTCATCGGCGCCAACTACCTCAAGTACATCCTCGCCAAGCACGACGACATCCGCGTCGTGGTGCTCGACTTGCTCACCTACGCGGGCTACTTGGGTACTATCGCAGAGGACATCGACAACGAGCGTTGCTTTTTCATCAAAGGCGACATCTGCGACCGCCCGCTACTCGACCAGCTTTTCGCCGAATACCGCTTTGACGTTGTGGTAAACTTCGCCGCCGAAAGCCACGTGGACCGCAGCATCGAGAATCCGCAGCTCTTCCTGCAAACCAATATCCTCGGCACGCAAAACCTGCTCGACGCCGCACGCACGGCGTGGGTGACGGGCAAGGACGAACAGGGCTATCCCGCCTGGCGCAACGGCGTGCGTTTCCATCAGGTTTCCACCGACGAGGTCTACGGCAGCCTGGGTCCCGAGGGCTACTTCACCGAAGAGACACCCCTCTGCCCCCACAGCCCCTACAGCGCCTCCAAGACGTCGGCGGACCACTTCGTCTGCGCCTACCGCGACACCTACCACATGCCGGTGAGCATCACCCGCTGCTCAAACAACTACGGTCCTTACCAGTTCCCCGAAAAGCTCATTCCCCTCATCATCAACAACATCCTCGAGGGCAAGAAACTCCCCGTCTACGGCAAGGGCGAGAACATACGCGACTGGCTCTACGTCGAGGACCACTGCAAGGCCATCGACATGGTCATCACGCAGGGCAAGGCGGGCAGCATCTACAACGTGGGCGGACACAACGAGCGACAGAACATCCAGATTGTCAAAATCATCATCCGCACCATCCACGACATCATGGAAGCCGAGCCACAGTGGCGCGCCCTGCTCAAAAAACAGGAACGCACACCCGACGGACAAATCAGCATCGACTGGATTAACGAAGACCTAATCACCTTCGTCAAGGACCGTCTCGGCCACGACCAGCGCTATGGCATCGACCCCACGAAAATAAAGAACGACCTCGGCTGGTATCCCGAAACCACCTTCGAAGTGGGCATCGTCAAGACCATCCGCTGGAACCTCGAGCAGCGCGCATGGGTCGAAGCCGTCAGTGGCGACGACTACCAGCAGTACTACGAAAAAATGTACGGCAAACGCTAATGCGCCGCGCACACCATAATCCATAACAGAAGGGACGGGACCCGCCGCACGCACGGCGCATTCCGTCTCTTGTGTTTTCCGTCCCGCCCCCGTTTGGGCGAAAAGACGGTTTCTCTCCAAACACATTCTGCCAATGAAAAGATTTTTCCTCCTCCCCCTCCTCCTGACCGCCCTCGGGCAGACAGGCGCCGAAGCCCAAGTGAGCCGCCTCGTCCACGACGTGAACTACAACGTCGAACTGAGCGGCACGGTCAGCGACGGCGACTATGACTACGCCCCCTTCTGGCTCACCGCCAACCGCTACGGCCTCTCGTCTGTCGAGAACAACTCAGGCTACCTCCGCGCCGGCGTGGCGCGCCACGCCGAAACCGACTCGTTGCGCAAGTGGCGCATAGGCTACGGCCTCGACCTCGTCGTGCCCATCAACTACACTTCCGACTTTGTCATTCAGCAGTGCTACGCCGACTTCCAGTACAAGGCCATCCGCCTGAGCATCGGGGCGAAGGAACGCGCCGAGGAACTGAAGAACGCCGCACTCAGTTCGGGCGGCCTCACCTACAGCAACAACGCCCGCCCCATCCCGCAGGTGCGCCTCGAACTGCCCCAATTCTGGACCATCCCCAAGACGGGCGGCTGGCTCGCCATCAAGGGACACGTCGCCTACGGCGTCTACACAGACAACTCGTGGCAGAACGAATTCCACGCCGCGGGCAACAACTACTCCAACAACTCGCTCTTCCACAGCAAGGCCGGCTTCCTCCGCATCGGCAACACCGAGAAGTTCCCCCTCTCCTTCACAGGCGGACTCGAAATGTACGCCCAGTTTGGCGGCAAAGCGTGGAACGTCCTGACGCGCGGCGACGACCCAAACTTCGACGGCTCATACGTCGAAATGGGGTCAGGCCTTTCCGACTTCTGGAACGTATTCATCCCCGGCGGCAGCGATGCCACCGACGGCAACTACGTCAACTCCGAAGGCAACACGCTCGGCAGTTGGCACTTCAGCCTCAACTGGGACGGCGACGGCTGGGCGCTCAAGGCCTACGCTGAGCACTACTTTGAAGACCACTCGCAAATGTTCCTCGAATACGGCTGGAAAGACATGCTCTGGGGCGTAGAAGCCACCCTGCCCAAGAACCCCTTCGTCACGACCGTGCTCTACGAACACCTCCGCACCACCGACCAGACGGGCGGCGTCTACCACGACGCCACAGACATCCTGCCCGTCCAAATCAGCGGCCTCGACAACTACTACAACCACAACATCTACGGTGCGTGGCAACATTGGGGACAAGCCATCGGCAATCCGCTCCTCGTTTCGCCCATCTATAACCAAGACGGCTCCATCTCCTTCAACCACAACCGCATCCTCGCCCACCACTTCGGCATCTCCGGTCAGCCCCTTCCCGCACTGGGCTACCGCGTGTTGTTCTCCCACATCAAGTCGCTCGGCACATACACCAAGGCGCTGACCGATCCTGCCTACGGCAACTACTTCATGGTGGAGGCCAACTATGCCCCGCGCAACTTCCACGGCTTCTCCTTCACCGGTGCCTTCGCCACAAACGGCGGCGACCTCCTCGGCCACAGCGTGGGCGGCATGCTCACCGTGCGCAAGACGGGCATTTTCAGATAAAAACTTTTCACCTCCAGACACAACCACATGAAACAAATACTCCTCAGCCTCACCCTCCTGTTCGCCCTCAGTGCCTGTAGCAAGATGGACGACAACGGCGACTTCGGCGGCACGTGGCAACTCACCAGTTGGATTACCAAGTCCGACAGCACCGTCGTAGCCACCAACGCCGACGCCATATATTATTATGTACAGGGCGAACTGATGAAAACGCAAAAACTCGGCGAAGAAGTCTTCTACCTCATGACCTTCCGCACCACGTCCGACAGCCTTTTCATCGACCAAATCTACATGTCGCCCTTCGACTCCATCGTCCCCCCCGACTCCCTCGCCCGCTTCGGCTTCACCCCCAGCGGCAGCTTCCGCTTCGACGCCCTCAGCAGCAAGAGCATGGTGCTGAGCAACGAAGAAAACGTCCTGACGTTCAGGAAATACTGAAAACACAGCACATACAAGAGAAGTCCGGAAAGCCCATCACGGTTTTCCGGACTTCTCTTGTATTTCCCCACCCCATTCCCCTGAATCTAAGACCTATACCAGATGATTTTGAACCTTCTCCGGAGCCATCAAAAATTAGTCCTGAGCTCAGGACTAATTCTCAAAAAGCTCAGGACTAATTTTTGATAGCTCTGGTTGCGGCGCGCATAATACACAAAAAAGAGCCGCGTCAAAACTTGCGTCTTGACACGGCCCAAATTATTTATCGCCTTTCTCCGTTCGGGTCTTGCGACCGTCGGAGATTAGTCGGGGCTTTGTTTACTTGAGATAAACAGCCTTGCCGTTCACAACGTAGATACCCTTAGCCGGGTTCTTCACTGCGCGACCGCTGAGGTCGTAGATTACACCAGGATTAGCCTCGGAGTCAGCTGCAACCTTCTCGATGCCGGTAACGGCAGAGTCGAGTGCGATCTTGGCTGCACCATTGGAAGAAACGATGTAAGCGCTGAACGGAGCGGTTTCGCCAGAGGTCTGAGGATAGAAGGCGGGCTCGTCATCCTGAGTCTGCAACGTGTACAGGCCGGTGATGGAGGCAGCTTCCTGAGCCTTGTAGGCACCAACGAGGGCGCTCGTAGCGGTAGCGTCGGAAGCGGTGATGGCAAATTCGTATTCACCTTCTTCA
Source organism: Bacteroidales bacterium (assembly GCA_030531095.1). Lineage (GTDB taxonomy): Bacteria > Bacteroidota > Bacteroidia > Bacteroidales > Bacteroidaceae > Alloprevotella. Next base: position 8,333 of record JAUNOO010000040.1, on the reverse strand, counting down.
CCAACTACAATCACTGCAGTGGCAGCGGGGATAACGCCTTCGACAGCAGTCATCGTGAGGGCTTCGCCATTGATGGCAGCAGTGTAGGCCGTTACGCCTTCGGGAACGGAGAGGGCAACAGGAGCGTAGAGCGTGGTGTAACCGCTTTCGCCAACCGTTACAGGCAGAGCTTCTACTTCTTCGAGCACGAAGTTGTAGCCAGCTGCAGAGCCCGAACCACCAGCGTCAGAGTAGTAAACGCTGTCGGTGGACATCTGGGTGTAGAGGTAACGGGTAGTCTGTGCGCCGTTGAGCATACCGTTGAAGATTACGTTGTAGGCGTTCACTTCACCGTTGTAGCACTCGGAGAAGGAAACGGGCATACCGTCGGTGATGCCGTTGAAGCAAGCCATGTTGAGAATGCTGTCGAGGTAGTAGCCAGTGGTGTAAGCCAAGAGCTTGTTGACAGAATCCTGAGCCTCATAGTAGAAGATAGAGGAAGCGTCCTTGACAGTGCTGAACAGAGCGCGCGGAGACGTACCGGCAGCATTGGTGATATGAATCAAATCGCTCGTCATGTAAGGCTGAGCGGCGCGGCTGGAAGCGGCTGCACGGATGCGGAGGAACGTACCCGGTTCGGGCATGTTGAGCGTCATCTGCATGGAGTCGGAAACTGCAGTCAGAGCGGCAGTAGCAGCGGTGATGGTTTCGACAGTGGTAGCATCATTGATGGAGTCGTAAACCGTCTGAGCGGCAGCGATGGCAGCAGCGAGCTGTTCAGCCGTAGCACCGGTTGCGGTGTACTCGTTCAGACCCGTACCGACATTCATCTGCTGCTTGCTCTTGGCTGTCGTGAGAGCCTCTTCGAGGGCTTCAGCAGCCTCTTCGGCTTCTGTCTTCTGGGCTTCATATACATAAAGGAAGGAAGCCTGAGCCAGATAACTGCGAGAAGAGCTTGCAGTACCGTAGTAGATGTTAAAGTAGGCATAATTACCGGTGGGATAACCCTCAGTGCTGAACGTAAGCGTCACGTCAGAAGTCTGGTCTGCACCAATCTTGACATAACAGTCGTTGTATTTACCAGAATAAACGTAGGAAGAACCGTTATAATAGTAGACATAGAAACGAATGTAGCCGTCAAATTCACGACCGGTGTTGGTAATCGTCATGGTAACGCTGACATCGTCGCCCTCATATACTGCGGAAGCGCCAATCGTAGCGGCAGAGCAGGACAGCGAAGCGGGACCAAGAGGTTCGAAGCTTTCGAAGGTGTAGATGGAGTCTGCATAAGCAGAGAACGGAGCTACACTGTCGGGGCAAGCTGCGAAGCCAGGACCAACAGAGTCAACCTGGAGCGTGTAGGCACCTTCACCAGCTACGGCTGCGAGCGTACCGGTGAGGACGCTAGCGGAAGCAGTAGTGTCGGAAGAAGTCGTGATGGCGAAATCGTAAGTACCGGCATCGGACGCGAGAATCACAGGAGTCTCAGCGGGAAGCGTACCAGCAACTGCAGACAGCGTCAGAGCGTTGGTGCTGTCGATAGCCGTAGCCGTGCGAGCGCCAACTTCGTCAGGAATAACAAGAGCTACAGGTGCATAGAGCGTAGCGTAACCGCTTTCGCCAATCGTCACAGGCAGAGAGTCTACTGCTTCGAGTACGAAGTTGTAGCCAGCTGCAGAGTAGCCACCGCCAGCGTCAGAGAAGTAGAGGCTGTCGGAAGCATTGGTGTAGAGGTAACGGGTAGCACCACTGTTGCCAGTGAAGATGACGTTGTAAGCGTTGACTTCGCCATTGCCGCAAGCGGCGAACGAAATAGCGGAAGGCTCAGCAGACATACCACCGTAGGCGGCGAAGTTGTTGCAGTTGGTCAGATAGAGACCGCTTGCGTAGTTGAGGAGCGTACCATCCTTATAGTAGAAGATGGAGGAAGCGTCCTTTTCAGTGGTGAACGCAGCACGGTTCTGGGCCTTGCCAGTGATCGTAGAGTTCACGCCAGTCAGATAAGGCTGAGCAGCCTGGCTGGAAGCCGTAGAACGGATGCGGAGGAACGTACCGTCGGCGGGCATATTGAGAGACACATTGATAGAGTCGGTTACTGCGGTCAGAGCAGCAGTAGCGGCAGCGATGGTCTCGGCAGTAGTAGCGTCGGTGATGGAGTCGTAAGCAGCCTGAGCAGCTTCAACAGCAGCAGCAAGTTCTTCTGCCGTAGCACCAGTCATGACGTACTCGTTCAAACCAGTACCGATGTTCATGCTCTGGATGCTCTTGGCTGCGTCGAGAGCCTCTTCGAGAGCTTCAGCAGCCTGCTCGGCTTCGCTCTTCGGAGCTTCGGTTACATACATGTAGTTAACGTTACCTACGTAAACTCTCGACAGACCCTTCGGGTATGCATAGAAATAGTAGCATACGTATGCGTTCGTAGGATAGTTGGCAGTGCTAACCTTAACCTTCATGGTCTTGGTTTCACCAGCTTTCACAGTAACGGGCACGTCAACATAGGTTGACAGGTAGCCACCGCCCGTGTAGTTGTAAGCGTAGATACGGATAGTACCATTGAACTTGCCACCAGTGTTGGTCAGCGTCATGTTCACGCTTACGCTGTCGCCTTCATATACCAAAGGATAGTTACCATAATACTGAGTTACATCAGCGTAGGCGAAAGTACCGGCGAGGACAGGATCAGCTACGACGGGCTCGAAAGCAGCGAAGGTGTAGCTGGCAGCACCGTATGCGGAGAACGGAGCCACGCTGTCGGCGCAAGCATAGAAGCCGCGAAGTGAGTCGTTCACCTGGAGGGTGTAGGCACCTTCGCCAGCGATGGTTGCAACCGTACCGGAAAGAACGCTCTCAGAAGCTGTAGCCTCAGAGGTCGTGATGGCGAAATCGTACGTACCGGCTTCTGCGCTGAGGATTACGGGAGACTCGGCGGGGATGGTGCCAGTCACTTCAGCAAGCGTCAGAGCACTGGTGCTGTCGGCAGCCGTAGCGGCACGAACTGCGATTTCATCAGGAATAGTAAGAGCCACGGGGGCATAGAGGGTCGTGTAACCCGTCTCGCCTACCGTTACGGGCAGAGCGTCAACAGCTTCGATTTCGAAGTTGTAGCCTGCCAAGCTGGCGCTACCACCACCGTCAGTGTAGAGGTTGGCGTTGGTGTAGAGGTAGCGGGTAGCACTGTTGTTGCCAATGAAGGCTACGTTGTAGGCACCTGCTTCACCATTGGCGCTGGCCTGGAAGGAGAACTTCATCGGCTCAGCAGACATGCCTGCGTAACCGGGGAAGTTACCGCTGTTGGCCAGATAGAGACCGCTGGTGTAGGACACGAGCGTGCTATCCTTATAATAGAAGATGGAGGAAGCGTCCTTTTCAACGCTGAATGCAGCGCGGCCGTTACCAGCGTCAGAGTTCACACCAGTCAGATAAGGCTGGGTAGACTGGCTGGAAGCAGTGGAACGGATGCGGAGGAAGCTACCGTCGGCAGGCACGTTGATGGTGAGTGCGCTCAAATCGATAGCATTCAGAATAGCGGTTATACTATCGACTTCGGCAATGCTCAACTCTGCGCCAGATTCGTAAGCCAACTGAGCAGCATAAACTTTAGCTGCTATGTCAACGTCAGAAGTATTGGTGTACTGGCCATAGCCCGTACCAATCTCGTAGGCGTTGAGATTGTCGATAGCAGCCTTCAGGTTGTCCAGAGCGACTTGCTTAGCGGACGTACCATAAACCACAACCAACGTAGGCAACGTGGCGGTGTTACGGGAAACGTAAGAGAGCGTCAGTTCGCTCAACGACTGGGGAAGAGCAATCTGTACATAGGGATACTCGAAAATGGCGGAACTCCAAGTAGAGTGGAAGTAAGTGCTGGTGCTGCCATCGCAAATGTTGGCGATGGGACCTTCACTGCTTTCCTGGGCATTCGTGGTGAAGTTGTCGGAAGTCAACGTCACGGCGTTGCCTTCAGCATCGGCAACAGACATCTCGGCAAGTGCGAAGCAGGGGTAACCGGAATTGCCGGCAGTACCAGAGCTGGAGGTGAGCACTGTGAAGCGGACAATGTCCACATCAGCGCCGAAGTTCAGGGTTTCGGAACTCCAGGAATACTTGCTGTTGGAAACCGTACCGGGCAGACCGTCTTCGGAAGTCAGCACCTTGGCAGGAGCACCTGCGTTGAAGGTAGCGATGGCAGCCTTCATGTTGGCAACCTTGGTCTGAACAGCGGTCAAGTCGTCACCGTCGGCAGCAGCATTCTCAGACATAGCCGTCTGCAAAGCAGTCGTGCCGCTGTAGCTACCATTGTAGTCTACGCAAATCTGAGCGGTCTCGAGCAAAGAAGTGAGTTCGCTCTGGGCAGCGGGAAGGAGGGCAGCCTCATAAACGGCTGTCATCACAGACTCCTCAATGTCGGCAACGGCGGTAATCGTCAGGATGTTACCTGCGTCGGGAGTGCCCCAAGAGTTGATGGCAACTTCCTTGCTACCACCAAAGTTCATGTAGCTGGAACCCAACTTGATAACAAAGCAGCCAGAAGTTACAGAACTGTTGTCTGCATTAGAGATAAGCGTCACAGGAGCGGAGAGAGAGTTCTCATAAACGCCTGCACCACTGCTGGGCACCACGAAACTTTTCGCGGTGACGCTGTACAGATAGTAGTTACCGTCGGCCGCATGGTAGAGACCGAACTGGTACTGGGTTGCGATGGAGTCGACGATGCTCGAGCCGCCATTGGCAAGCCCGTCGCTGTCCGACATCCAATACCCACGAGATGACAACAGGGTGTAGACCTTGCTATTGCTCAGGTCTGACGCCGAGGTCACCTGCTGCGCACTGAGTATCCCGCAGAACGAGAACAGCAGCGCACAAAGAAATGTAAATTTCTTCATGAGATTAAATTTGAATTGAATTATTGAACACTAAAAAATTGTTTGTAGATCCTATTTTAGTTGTTTGTAGGCCCAATCTTTGGGAGCAGGTCTGTGGGAGCAGACCTTATTCTCCACGTTGCAAATATATTAAATCCAAAGAATTAGACAAAGGAAAAAAACAACAAATTTCAAATTTTTCTTGAAATCAGACCAAATAAAATTGTGCGCCAGTGAAGTTTACTCACTGACGCACAGACTTTTATTTGCAATTCGGGCGGAGGGTGCCCCCTATGTTACAATTTTATGAATTTGTCGGCTATTAATATACAAATGCACTTCAGACCGAGAAATTAAAACCATTTTGAAATGTTTCTGTTAGGGTTCTTTTTCTGAAAGTCGGTCTGCGGGGGCTGATGTTTACACTTGTTCATATTCTTGCCGTGCAGAAAAAAGCGCTCACTTGCCGGTGGGCGGGGCGAGGAGCTCGCGGTAGCGCTTGCTGTCGCGGAGGATGCTGAGACCGGTGGCGATGTCGGGGTCGTAGCGGAAATTGTAGATGGCACCGCCGCGGTCGTAGTAGTAGTTTTCGACGATGATTTGCTCGACGAGTTTGCGAATTTCGTCCTCCCAGTAGGTGAAGTCGAAGTCCTCGTTGTGGGTGAGCTTGGCCTCGAGGGCGGCAAACTCCTCCTTCGCCTCTTCGGCGTAGCCTTCGCGGGCAGCCACCTTGCGCAGTTCGTTGAGGAGGCGGAGGCTCTGGCGGTCGTAGGTGAAGTTGTGGGCCTTGAGGTAGGCGCGCAACTCGGCGTACTCAGCGTCGGTGAGTTTGAACTCCTCGGGGGAGGCGACGGTGGGGTGGGCGTTGCGGTACTCGACGCAATAGTCGAAGAGTTGGTCGGACATGTGGAGGTAGAGCAAGAGGTTGGGCAGACTGTCGCTCTGGACGATGACGTCGGGGGTGATGCCGCCGCCGTCGCGGACGATGCGCCCGGCTGCGGTGCGGAACTCGTGGGCGAGGGAGTCGGGGATGTGGACGGGCTCGCCGTCCTCGAACTTATAGGCCTGGATGCAGCGGCCGCTGGGGATGTAGTAGCGACTGGTGGTCAGTTTGAGCAAACCGTTGTAGGGCAACTGGCGTGTCTCCTGAACGAGCCCCTTGCCATAGGTACGCTGGCCGACGATGACGGCGCGGTCGTAGTCCTGAAGTGCGCCGCTGGTGATTTCGGCTGCGGAGGCAGTGCCATAGTTGGTGAGGACAACGATGGGCATTTCGAGGTCGAGGGGTTCGGACTGGGTTTTGTAGACGGCGGTGCTCTCCTTGACCTTGCCGCGCGTGCTGATGACTTCGCGGCCGCGGGGGATGAAGAGGTTGACGAGCTTGACGGCCTCGCTCATGAGTCCGCCGGGGTTGGAGCGGAGGTCGAGGATAAGGCTTTTGGCACCGCGTGCCTTGAGGTCTTCGAAGGCAAGGCGGACGTCGCGGCCGGTGTTTTCGGTGAAGCCGTTAAGGAGAATGTAGCCGATGCTGTCAGTAATGAGCGCGCTGCACGTAATGCTGGGCTGCACGATGGTGCGTCGCGTCACTGCGAAGGTAAGTTCGCCCTCCACGCCGGGACGACGTACAACGATGTCGAAGGTGGTGCCGGGCTGGCCGCGCAACTGGCTGCTGACGGCGGACGAGTAGTCGCCGGGGGCCTGCGAACCGAGTTCGCCGGTGTCCTTGCCGTCGATGGAGAGGATGATGTCGCCGCGGCGCAGTCCCGCTTCGGCGGCGGGCATACCCTCGTAGGGCATGGAGATGATGCAGCGTCCCAGGTCTGCGCGCGGCAGAATGACGGCGCCGATGCCAGCGTACTTGCCGGTGGTGAGTTGCTTGAGCTCGCCGGTGTTGCTCTCGTCGTAGTAGACCGTATAGGGGTCGAGCTGGTCGAGCATATAGAGGATGGCGTTCTCGATGTTCTTCTTGGCGTCGAGGGTGTCGACGTAGTAGAGATCGAGGTCGCGGTAGAGGCTGTTGAAGACGTCGAGCTGCTTGGAAGTCTCGAAGTTGCGGCGGCTCTGTTCCTGTGCGGTGGCGGGCAGTGCCAGCGTCAGCGCGAGGAGGAGGGTGAAGGGTAAGCGGTGAAGCATATTGTGGTTGTCAATTGTATCTTTTGTCTGGAAATTGGGGAGCGGCGGAATTATTATTTTCTCGTCCCACTCCTTATATATATTATATACCTTATTATATATAGGCGCGTCAGGCTTTCAGCACGGCGTCGACTTCGGTCTTGATTTCTGCCCAAACGTTGTCGGCGAGTTTCGTGCCCACCACCTGAATAATCTGGTTGGCGAGGACGGTGCCCACCTGCAGGCAGGCTTCGAGCGAGGCGTTGCGGGCGTGGGCATAGAGAAAGCCTGCGGCGAAATAATCTCCAGCCGCCGTGGTATCGACCACTGCGGGTGCATTGCCAGCAGGGACACGTGCCACGTCGGCACCGCTGCGCGCCATTGCGCCTTCCTTGCCCACCTTGACGACTGCCACGCGGCAGATGCGGGCGAGGGCATCGAGGGCTTCTTCGGCAGGCAGGGCGGTAAAGGCGTGCGCCTCCTCCTCGTTGGCAAAGACGATGTCGGTCTTAGGGAGCAGGCGGGCAAAGAAGTCGTGCTCTGCCTCGACGACGTTGTAGCTGGCGAGGTCGATGCAGACCATCAGTCCGGCGGCGCGGGCGAGGTCGACGGCGCGCTCGATGAGGGCATGGCTCTGCACGAGGTAGCCCTCTATATATAAATAGGAGTAGCCGTCGAAGAGCGCGGGCTGCACGTCGTCCGCCTCGAGCAGGGCGGCGGCACCGAGGTGGGTGGCGAAGGTGCGCTGGCCGTCGGGCGTGATGAAGGTGGACGCCACGCCCGTGGGCTGTGCGTCGCGGAGCAGGGCGGTGCGGACGCCGAGGGCGGCGAAACTGTCGGCGAAGAAGCGGCCGTTGTCGTCGTCGCAGACCTTGCCGAAGAGGCCGGTGGGCGCGCCGAGGCGGGCAAGCGCCTGAATGGTGTTGCACGCCGAGCCGCCAGTGGTGCGCTTGGCGGATGCGTCCGCCATCTGTGTGGCAATGGTGGCAAAGCGCGCGCCGTCGATGAGCGTCATGCCCCCTTTCTGAAGTCCGAGGGCAGCCAAAGCGCTGTCGCTGTCCACCTTATAGAGCGCGTCGACGAGGACATTGCCCATTCCTATTATCTGTTTCATCGAAATATTTTTTCAATTTTCCTGCAAAGGTATTGCTTATTTCAAAAATAACCATTACTTTTGCACCGCAATTCGGCAGAAGTGGCAAACTTTTTTGTGCCGCACCCTGCTTCAGTAGCTCAGTTGGTTAGAGCACCTGACTGTTAATCAGGGGGTCGTTGGTTCAAGCCCATCCTGAAGCGCTCAGACAAGAAGAAATTCTGCCGCAATTGCACCCTGCTTCAGTAGCTCAGTTGGTTAGAGCACCTGACTGTTAATCAGGGGGT
>JAUNOO010000135.1 GCA_030531095.1 Bacteroidales bacterium | reverse complement strand
CGTTGTCGACCCCACGGGCATCAGCGACGTGACGGTAGCCGGCGGCATGAGCCTCTCCACCGCCAAGGGCACGCTGAAGGTGACCGCCGCCCAGGCCGCCACGCTGAGCGTCTACAACTCAGCCGGCGTCTGCGTCCTCAGCGGAAGCATCGGCAGCGGCACGCACGAATACAGCCTCCCCGCAGGTCTCTATGTGGTCAACGGTACGAAGGTCGTAGTGCCCTAACCTCCTCACCTCCACTCCATAATTATATATAGGCGATAGGCGCGCGACGGCAGATTCTTCTCCGCCACGCCCCGCGCCGAAAAGAAATCCAATTTCCGAACGACAAATGAAACAGATTCACAAAATATTTCTCCTCGCCCTCGCCATGACAGCGCCGCTTGCCATGCCGACAGGTCTCCACGCGCAGAACCTCCAGCTCACTGCCGACGACCAGAAGGGCGAATACATCCTGACCGCTGTGGACACGGTGGACATCAGCTATTCTGCGGACTTCACTTCCGTAGCTGTAGCGAGCAACTGCACCTACACCGCCACCACCGATGCCGACTGGCTCACCCTCGTGCAGGAGGCGGACGGCAGCCTGACACTCTTCAACGGCTACTACTACGGCACCAGCGCCCGCTACGGCACGGTGACGCTCACGTCCACGTCGGGCGACTTCACCCGCACGCTCGTGGTGGAGCAGGAAGCCAACAACTCTGCCGCCGAACTGGAAGGCGACACGCAGCTTGAAATCACCACCGCCACCGCCTCGTCCACGCAGAGCGGCACAGGCATATCGCTTTCCTACGACGGCGACGCCAGCACCATCTACCACTCCTCGTGGAGTGGCTCCACAATGCCGATTACGCTGACCTACACGCTGGCCGACTTCCCCCACGTAGACTACGTAGTCTACACTCCGCGTCAGGACGGCAGCAGCAATGGTAACTTCGGTGAAGTCACTGTCGAATACTGCGTTCAGGGCGCTGTATCCACATGGATAAAACTCGGCGACTACGACTTCGGCTACAGCAGCTCCGCCTCTACCGTCAGCTTCGGCGACGAGGGCGTCGACAACGTCTACCGCGTGCGCTTCACCGTCAACAGCGGCTACAACAACTTCGCCAGCTGCGCCGAAATGTCGTTCTATCAGAAGAACACAGAACTCGCCGAACAGATGGCGCTGTACTTCGAAGACGACCTCTGCACGACACTCAAGGACGGCGTGACGGAAGCCGACCTCGGCAACATCACCAACGGCTTCGTGCGCCAGCTCGTCTACCAGATGCTCCAGGGCGACTACTCCACCGACTATCGCGTGGGCGAGTTTGAACCCTACCGCACGCTTTCGAGCCTGCGCTCCGAACTGAAAACGAGCAACAACTACAACTCCTACGAGAACCCCACTGGCATCTACTTCACTAGCGGCCAGACGCTCGCCCTCTTGGTTGAAGGCATTCCCGACGGCACGTCAGTTTCCCTCATCATCAAGAGCTTCGGCGAAACGCAGGACGACGAGAGCGGTCACCCGCAGAGCACATACGGTCTGAGCAACGGCGTGAACGTCATCACCACCCAGAACCGTGGTAACGGCTACATCTCCTACTACTCCGACGACTTCGAGACGCTTCCCAACGTCCGCATCCACTTCGTCAACGCCACCGTGAACGGCTACTTCGACCTCCAGCGCGGCGACGACAACACCTACTGGAAGGAACTTCTCGCCAACGCCACGTCCGACATCCTCGACGTGCGCTCGCAGCGCCTCCAGGTGGCTTGCCCCGTCGACCTCCTCAAGTCCTACTGCCCCAACAACGGCGTTGAACTCGCCACCATCTACGACAGCCTCGTTTACCGCGAGCGCGAAATCATGGGTCTCTCGCTCTACGGCCGCGAACCCAAGAACCGCCAGTTCGCACGTCCCGTCGACAGCGGTATGTACGCCGACGGCTACGGCGCAGCAGCAGCCTTCAGCTCCTTCGGCGAGTGGGTCAACTACAGCAGCTTCGGCTACTGGGGCCTCGGTCACGAACTTGGCCACAACAACCAGGTGACCCCCGGCTTCAAGTGGGTAGGCTGCGGCGAAACCACCAACAACGTCTACGCCGCTTGGGTTGAACACAAGCTCGGCAGCGGCTACCACCGCCTCGAAGATGAAAGTTCCGGTATCGACAGCTACAGTGGCCTCCGCGGCGGCCGCTTCGAGGCCTACCTCGAAGAAGGCGTGCGCAAGGGCGTAAGCTGGCAGCTCCAGGATGGTCCCGACTACCACGGCACGACCGCCAGCTCCGTCACCGTAGCTGAAGAAGACTACGACGGCAACGCCACGGGCAAGACCGTGACCACCACGTCGCGCAACTACGACCACTTCCTCAAGGTCGTTCCCCTCTGGCAGCTCGAACTCTACTGCTACGAAGCCGGCAAGGCGCCCAACGCCTTCGGTAAGTTCCTCGAGGGTGTACGCACCTACGAGAACGAGAGCAGCCTCTCCGACGGCCAGCTCCAAATCAAGTTCATGCGCAGCTTCTGCGACTCCACGCAAATCAACTTCCTCGACTTCTTCGAGAAGGCAGGTATGCTGAAGCCCATCTGTGCCTACATTGAAGACTACACTGCCGGCTGGCTCATGATTAATGAGGACATGATTACCGAGCTCAAGGAGTACATCGCCGCCAAGAACTATCCCGAGCCTGCCGCTGCCATCAACTACATCAACGCCTACAACTGGCAGGTATTCCGCGACGAACTCCCGCTCACGCAGGCCACGACCGGTCAGGGTTGCACCTCGCTCAGCAGCGGCCGCATCCAGGTGGACGGCAACGTCTGGAAGAACGCCGTGGGTTACGAAACCTACGACTCCGAAGGCAACCTCCTCTACATCACCATGTACGGCCTTGGTGCCTCCCAGCAGACCTCGCGCTACACGCAAGTGCTCTGGGACAGCAGCTCCGACTACATCATGGCAGTAGGCTACGACGGCACGCGCTACAAGTGCTACGAACGATAATCCCCCGCTTCATCTGAAGCCCCCAATAACAATCCCCGCCACGGCCACACCAGCCGAGGCGGGGATTTTTCGCGTCTGAAACCCTTTAATCTTCTGCGCCACTGCGGTCGCACCGAATTTTTCTCGGGCTTTCAAAAACTAGTCCTGAGCTTTTGGGTGAAAAGCTCAGGACTAATTCTCAAAAGCTCTAAGTTTGCAGTTGATAATGGAAAGG
>JAUNOO010000039.1 GCA_030531095.1 Bacteroidales bacterium | reverse complement strand
CCTGTCAGAATTCTCAAATTAGTCCAGGGCTTTGTCCTCAAAAGCTCAGGACTAAGTTTTAAAAGCTCAGGACTATTTTTTTGAAGGTTTTGGAATTTCGCTAATTTGCTATATCAGAGGAAATTAGCGTTTCTTCTCTCGCGCGCACGCGCGCGTACGTGTACGCGTATATATAAATCGGTATGGTTGGAGGGGGATTTAGATTTCTTCGGCTTTGACGATGCCGTGTGTGACGGCGAAGATGGTGAGGGCGGAGAGGCTTTTTGTGCCGAGTTTTTCGGAGATGTTCTTGCGGTGGGAGATGACGGTGGCGAGGCTGACGCCGAGGCGGTCGGCGACTTCCTTGTTGATGCAACCGGAGATGAGGAGGCGGAGGACTTCGCGCTCGCGGGGGGTGAGGAGGTTGGCGGGTTGGGGCATGGCCTGTGCGCGGCGGACGGGTTCGGGCGGTTGGCCGTGGCTGCCGTGGGCGCTGTGGGCGGTCTGGGCGAGGCGGAGGAAAGCACGGACGAGCTGGTCTTCGGTCTGGCAGACGTTGAGGGTGTGGAAGCCCTGGGGGAGCTGGCCCGTTTCGTCGCCGTGGACGAGGACGATGGTCTTGTGCTGGCGGGCGAGGAAGTGGGGCGCGTGGCAGAGGAGGACCTGGGAGGTGATGAAGTAGTGGAAGAACTGGCCCTGGTCGGCTGACTTCATGCGGTCGAAATCGTCGAAGACGCATATTTCTGCGCCGGGCATCATGCGGGAGATGATGCCCGAAAGGCCCAACGCGGAGAGGGTGTTGGGGACGAGGATGGCGATTTGGGGCTTCCGGCTGGTGGGGTCTGTCATTCGGATGGGCGCTTTGTATTATATTATATAGGAGTGGGGCGGGGGAGGTCTGCGGCGTGCGCGGGAAGGGTGCGGACGGCAGGCGGTGAAAGTTGGGGGCGCGCGGAGTGGTCTGCAGCGCACGACGGGTGCAAAGTTACAAAAAGCTTTTGGAGCTGGCAAATATCTCAGACTGAGTGGTTGAAAATTCGGATGCGGGGCGGCTGGTGGCGGAAGATTTCATTTTTAACACAAGATTTGCTATTTGGACTTGCCTTTTGATTTGTAAATTTTTGTACCTTTGCGCTTCGTAAGACGAACAACGTGAACAAGGGCAAACTACATGGCGTGCACGCTCTGCTGGAGACGTGCCGTGCTTACTTGAATGCTGCGGAGGACAAGCGTGTCCCCTCGCAATGCTTTTGTGTCCGTATGTCGGGTATGCCCTTTAGACCCGATGTGCGGATTTTTTCGTCTACAGCCCTGGGTTCGCGTTGCGCTTGCACTGAGAGTAATAATCAATATTTTAATCATAACACTAAAGAGCTATGAACTTTACCTTATTTGTCACAGCATTGCTGACAGGTATCTCGTTCGTTGCAGTCGTGACGATTTTGGCCCGCCTGATTTCGCCGCGTAGCTTCAACGCACAGAAGGAAGAGCCCTACGAGTGTGGTATTCCGACGCGCGGCCGCTCCTGGATGCAGTTCCGCGTGGGCTACTACCTCTTTGCGATTCTCTTCCTCATGTTCGACGTGGAAACGATGTTCCTCTTCCCGTGGGCCGTCGTGATGCGCTCGCTCGGTCCGGCAGGACTCTTGAGCGTGCTCTTCTTCCTGTTTATCTTAGTTCTGGGCTTGGCTTATGCCTGGAGGAAAGGAGCGTTGAAATGGCAGTAATGAAGAGACCCAAAATCAAGTCGATTCCTTACGAGGAATTCAAGGACAACGAGACTTTCGAGAAGCTGGTTGGTGAACTGAACGCTAAGGGTACGAACGTGATTGTGCGCACTCTGGACGAACTCATCGACTGGGGCCGCTCAAACTCGCTCTGGCCGCTGACGTTCGCGACGAGTTGCTGCGGTATCGAATTTATGGCGGTGTGCGCCGCCCGTTACGACATAGCGCGCTTCGGCTTCGAGGTGACGCGCAACAGCCCCCGACAGGCTGACGTGATACTCGTGTCGGGCACAATCACGACGAAGATGGCTCCGGTGCTGAAGCGCCTGTATGACCAGATGGCTGACCCGAAATATGTGGTTGCCATTGGCGGTTGCGCCATTTCGGGCGGTCCGTTCACGAAGTCGTACCACGTGGTGAAAGGCGTGGACAACGTGATTCCCGTGGACGTGTACGTGCCGGGCTGTCCGCCGCGCCCCGAGTCGTTCCTTTACGGCATGATGCAGCTGCAGCGCAAGGTGAAGGTGGAAAACTTCTTCGGTACGACTAACCGCAAGCAGAAGGACCCCTACCGCGAGCAGATGGCACAGATAAGCGAAGAATTATATCAAGAGGAGGAACAGGCATGACAGACATTAAGGACAATACACTGAAGGCTGGTCAGGAAACGGCTGGCCAAGAGGCTGCCAAGGCTGCTGAAAAGCCTGCTGCCCAGCCTGTTGCCGCTGCTGCGGAGAAACCGGCTGCCGCTGAAAAACCGGCTGCTGCAGCCCGCCCGGCTGCGCCGCGTCCCGCCGCTGCTCCGGCTGCGCCCGCGGCACCTGCAAAGAACCAGATTGAACCGAAGAACGTGGCTCCGGCTGAGCTGCGCGCCGAAATGGAACGCCTCAAGAACGAGGAGAAGATGGACTTCCTGGAGAACCTGGTCGGTATGGACTGGGGCGAGGAAGGCCTGGGCGTGATTTACCAGCTGGAATCGACGACGACGGGCAAGCGCGCCGAACTGAAGAGCGTGACTGCCGACCGCGAGAACCCTATGTTGCCGAGTGTGAGCGACTTGTGGGACATCGCGAATATCTATGAACGCGAGGTGTTTGACTTCTTTGGCATCAAGTTTACGGGTCACCCTGACATGCGCCGCATCTTCCTGCGCGAGGACTGGGTGGGCTACCCGATGCGTAAGGACGACGAGGCTGAGAAGAACAACCCGCTGCGCATGACGAACGAACCGCTGGCTGACGTGACGGAATCGCTGACGCTGAACGCTGACGGCACGGTGACGAAGACTGAAAACCGCATCTTCGAGGACGGTGAATACGTGGTGAACATCGGCCCGCAGCATCCCTCGACGCACGGTGTGCTCCACTTCCGCGTGAGCCTTGAGGGTGAGCGCATCAAGAAGATTGACCCCATCCTGGGCTACATTCACCGCGGCGTGGAGAAAATCAGCGAACAGATGACTTACCCGCAGACGCTGGCACTGACTGACCGCCTGGACTATCTGGGCGCCATGCAGAACCGCCACGCGCTGTGTATGTGTATCGAACAGGCTATGGGCGTGGAGGTGAGCGACCGCGTGAAGGTTATCCGTACGATTATGGATGAGCTTCAGCGTATTGACTCGCACATCCTCTTCTTCTCGTGTCTGTGTCAGGACCTCGGCGCGACGACGGCATTCCTTTACGGTTTCCGCGACCGCGAGAAGATTCTGGACATCTTCGAGGAGACTTGTGGCGGCCGCCTGATTCTGAACTACAACACGATAGGCGGCGTGATGGCTGACCTGCACCCGAACTTCCAGAAGCGTGTGAGCGAGTTTATCCCCTACATGCGGAAGAACCTGCAGGAGTATCACGACATCTTCACGGGCAACGTCATCTTCCAGAACCGCTCGAAGGGCGTGGGTGTGCTGACGAAAGAGCAGTGCATCTCGTTTGGCTGTACGGGTGGTACGGGACGTGCGGCAGGCTGGCACAACGACGTGCGCAAGCTGCACCCGTATGCTGCCTACGACAAGGTGGAATTCAACGAGGTGACGCGCACGGAAGGCGACAGCTTCGCCCGCTACATGATTCGTATGGACGAGATTCTGGAGAGCCTGCACATCATCGAACAGCTCATCGACAATATCCCGGAGGGCAACTTCCAGGAGAAGATGAAGCCTATCATCAAGGTGCCTGCCGGAACGTACTACTCCGCTGTGGAAGGCAGCCGTGGCAAGTTTGGCGTGCTGCTGGAAAGCAACGGCGACAAGAGCCCCTACCGCCTGCACTACCGCTCGACGGGTCTGCCCCTCGTGGCCGTGATGGACACGGCTTGCCGCAACAGCATGATTGCCGACCTCATCACCATCGGCGGTACGGTGGATTACGTCGTTCCCGATATTGACCGTTAATACTAAAACCGAAAAGAAATGTTCAACTTCAATATAGTAAGTTCCTGGATTCATGGCCTTCTGACAGGAGTGATGCCCGAATGGGCTGCCATCCTGATAGAGAGCATCGTGGTGGCGCTTGTCATCATCACGCTCTACGCCATCTTCGCTATCCTCCTGATTTACATGGAGCGTAAGATTTGCGCCTTTTTCCAGTGCCGTCTTGGCCCGATGCGAGTGGGTCCTTATGGCACGATTCAGGTGCTGAGCGACGTGCTCAAGATGATGACCAAGGAGGTAATCAACCTGCGCCAGACGGACCATTTTCTCCACAACATGGCGCCGTTCCTCGTGGTGACCGCCTCGATGGTGACGTTTGCCTGTCTGCCCTGGAATGCCGGTGCGCAAATCATCGACTTCAACGTGGGTGTCTTCTTCTTCCTGGCGATTTCGAGCCTGGGCGTGGTGGGTATCCTGCTGGCAGGCTGGAGTAGCAACAACAAGTACTCCCTGATTGGCGCCATGCGTAGCGGTGCGCAGATTATCAGCTACGAACTGTCTATCGGCATGACGATGCTGACGATGATTTGCCTGACGGGCACGATGTCGTTCTCGGAAATCTGCGCCCAGCAGGCGACTGAGGGCTGGAACATCTTCCGCGGACACCTGCCTGCGGTGATTGCGTTCCTGATTTATCTGGTGGCGGGTAACGCCGAGTGTAACCGTGGCCCGTTTGACCTCCCCGAGAGTGAGAGCGAGCTGACAGCCGGTTACCACACGGAATACTCGGGTATGCACTTCGGCTACTACTATCTCGCCGAGTATCTGAACCTCTTCATTTGTGCGGGTATGGCTTCGACCATCTTCCTTGGCGGTTGGGCGCCTCTGCACATTGCCGGTCTGGACGGCTTCAACATGGTGATGGACTACATCCCCGGTGCCGTCTGGTTTATCGGCAAGACCTTCTTTGTGGTGTTCCTCCTGATGTGGCTGCGCTGGACTTTCCCGCGCCTTCGTATCGACCAGATTCTTTCGCTGGAATGGAAGTATCTCGTGCCCATCAGCATGATCAACCTTATCCTCATGGCACTCATCGTGTCCTTCGGATTGCATTTCTAAGTGGACGCGCCGTGCCGCACGCCCATTTGCTAATGGACAGACGGCCGGCATAACAAAACAAACGATTCATGAATAACGAAAACAACTATATCCAAGGATTGTTCGGTGGCCTGAAAACCCTGTGCATCGGTCTGAAAACGACGATGCGCGAGTTCTTCACGAAGAAGATCACTGAGCAGTATCCCGAAAACCGTGGCGAGCTGCAGATGTTCGACCGTTTTCGCGGCTCGCTGACGATGCCGCACAACGCGAACAACGAGCACAAGTGCATTGCCTGCGGTTTGTGCCAGATGGCTTGTCCGAACGACACCATCACGGTGACGAGCGAGTTTTATGAAGACGAGGAGGGCAAGAAGAAAAAGCGCCTGGCCTCCTATGTCTACAACCTGGGCTCGTGTATGTTCTGCCAACTGTGCGTGCGTGCCTGCCCCCACGGTGCCATCACCTTCGACCAGAGCTTCGAGAACGCTGTGTTCGACCGCGCGAAACTGGTGAAGACACTGAACCAGCCGGGTAGCCGCGTAGAAGAAAAGAAAATCGTAAAGAAGGCTCCCGCAGCACCTGCACAGCCCGCTGCCCCTGCCGCCAACGCCTAAAAACTTACTGCGCAAATGAATTCACAAAATATCATGTTTGTCATACTGGCAGTCATCATGGTGCTGTCGTCAATCGCTACGGTGGCGACGAAGAGCATCATCCGCGCTGCCACATACCTGCTCTTCGTGCTGCTGGGCACGGCGGGTATGTACTTCTTGATGGGCTATACCTTCCTGGGCGCTGTCCAGACGATGGTCTACGCCGGCGGCATCATCGTGCTCTACGTGTTTGCCATCCTGCTGACCGAAGGCGCCAAGAACGATGCCGTCAAGAGCAAGGTGAAGGACGCCTCCTGGGGCTTGGTCCTGACGCTTGTGGGATTCCTCACCTTCATTGGTGTCCTCTTCAAACAGAATCTCTTTGAGCACGTCGCTGCCCTCGGCGCTCCCACGGAGCCTGCGGGTGCCGCCGCACATAATTCGATTGACGAGGTTGGTCACTTCATGCTGTCGACCGGCGACGGCGGTTACCTGCTGCCCTTCGAGGCTGTCAGTGTGCTGCTGCTGGCGTGCATCGTGGCCGGTCTGCTCATTGCCCGTAAACGCTAAAAACACAAACAGCTATGATACAGATAGAATATATCCTGATTATCTCGGCCGTCATGATGTTTGCCGGCATTTTCGGATTCCTCACGCGTCGCAGCACGTTGGCCGTCCTGCTCTCCATCGAGCTGATGCTCAACTCTGCCGACCTGAATTTCGCAGTGTTTAACCGTATGCTTTACCCCGACGGTCATGAAGGCTACTTCTTTACGCTCTTCGCGATTGCCATTGCGGCAGCCGAGAGTGCTATCGCCATCGCCATCATGATTAATATCTACCGCGTGCTCAAGAACATCTCGGTGGACAAGTTGGAAAAGATGAAATGGTAGTTGTATAAACGGCTGAAGGCTGCCGCCCACACAAGGACGCGCCGGAAAGCCAGTAACACTCTAACAATTGAATTATGGAATATACATTATTAATTCTTCTGCTGCCATTCTTCTCTTTCCTCGTTCTGGGAATCTGCGGGAAATGGCTCAGCCATAAGACGGCCGGTCTTATCGGTACGTGCGTGCTCGGCGTAGTGGCGATTCTTTCTTACGCCACGGCTTACGAGTACTTCACCATGCCGCGTATGGTGGACGGCGCCTTCGAGACGCTCACGCCCTACAACTTCACCTGGCTGCCTTTCTTCAACGAGAACTTGCACTTCGACATGGGTATCATGCTCGACCCCATCTCGGTGATGATGCTTATCGTCATCTCGACGGTGTCGCTCATGGTGCACATCTACTCCTTTGGCTATATGCACGGTGAGAGGGGCTTCCAGCGCTACTACGCTTACTTGAGCCTCTTCACGATGTCGATGCTCGGACTGGTGGTCGCCACCAACATTTTCCAGATGTATATGTTCTGGGAGCTTGTGGGTGTGTCGTCCTATCTGCTCATCGGCTTCTACTACCAGTCGCCGGCTGCTATCGCCGCTTCTAAGAAGGCCTTTATCGTGACGCGCTTCGCCGATATGTTCTTCCTCATCGGTATCCTGATTTACGGCTACTACTGCGGTTCGTTCGGCTTCGACTTCGACGCTGCAGGCTTCGCCGCAGGTGGTTTCATGCTGCCCACAGCCCTCACGTTGATGTTCGTCGGCGGTGCCGGTAAGAGTGCCATGTTCCCCCTCCACATCTGGTTGCCCGACGCCATGGAAGGCCCGACGCCCGTCAGTGCCCTTATCCATGCCGCTACGATGGTCGTGGCAGGTGTGTTCCAGGTGGCACGCCTCTTCCCCTTGTGGATTGAGTATGCACCGAACACCCTCAGCATCGTGGCTTGGGTGGGTGCTTTCACCGCCTTCTATGCCGCTGCAGTGGCTTGCGCCCAGAGCGACATCAAGCGCGTGCTGGCGTTCTCGACCATTTCGCAGATTGCCTTCATGATGGTGGCACTTGGCGTTTGCACCGAAATCACCACGGGACACGAGCACCACGGTAGCCTCGGCTACATGGCGTCCATGTTCCACCTCTTCACGCACGCCATGTTCAAGGCGCTGCTCTTCCTCGGCGCCGGTTGTATCATCCACGCCGTGCACAGCAATGAAATGTCTGCCATGGGCGGTCTGCGCAAGTACATGCCCATCACGCACATCACGTTCTTGATTGCCTGCTTGGCGATTTCGGGTATTCCCCCGTTCTCGGGCTTCTTCTCGAAGGACGAAATTCTGACGGCGTGCTTCGCCTACAGTCCTTTCATGGGCTGGATTATGACGGCGATTGCTGCGATGACGGCGTTCTATATGTTCCGCCTCTATTATGGTATCTTCTGGGGTACGGAGAACAAGGAGCTTCACGCTCACCACACGCCGCACGAGGCGCCGCTGACGATGACGATTCCCCTCATCTTCCTCGCCCTCGTGACCTGCGTGGCTGGTTTCATCCCCTTCGGTCACTTCGTGAGCGCCGATACGATGGCCTACGACATCCACCTCGACTGGGGCGTTGCCGGTACGAGCATCGTCATTGCCGTTGTGGCTATCGCCCTTGCCACCTACATCTACAAGGGTGAGCGTCAGCCCGTGGCTGAAGCCGTGGCAGAGAAGTTGCAGAACCTGCACCGCTGGGCGTACAAGCGCTTCTATATGGACGAGGTCTATCAGTATGTGACCCACCGCATCATCTTTGCCCACATCTCCAAACCCATTGCCTGGTTTGACCGCCACGTCGTGGACGGTTTCTTCAACTTCCTGGCTTGGGGCTCGAATGCGCTGGCTTATCAGATTCGCGGTCTGCAGAGCGGTGCCGTACAGAAGTACGCTTACGTCTTCTTCATCGGTATCCTCGTGCTGTTGGCCATCTTAGTGGCAGCTATCTAACAATCATCCAAAAGAAGAAACAATGGAAAATATATTATTTCTATCAACGTTCGTTTTCATCCCGTTGTTGATGCTTCTCGGCCTCTGGTTGGCCCGCAACATCAACCAGGTGCGCGGCGTGATGGTAGTGGGTAGCTCCGCCCTTCTGTTGCTCGCCGTCTACCTCACCATCAGCTTCCTCGGCGCCCGTGCGGCGGGTGCTACCGAAGAGATGCTCTACACGGGTTCTATCTCCTGGTTCACTCCGCTCAACATCAAGTATGCGGTCGGCGTGGACGGTATCAGCGTAGCCATGTTGCTGCTCTCTGCCATCATCGTCTTCACCGGTACTTTCGCCTCCTGGAAGCTCAAGCCCCTCACGAAGGAATACTTCCTTTGGTTCACCCTGCTGAGCATGGGTGTGTTCGGCTTCTTCATCTCGGTCGACATGTTCGCCATGTTCATGTTCTATGAAATTGCCCTTATCCCCATGTACCTCCTCATCGGTGTCTGGGGCAGCGGCAAGAAGGAGTACTCCGCCATGAAGCTGACCCTCATGCTGATGGGTGGCTCGGCATTCCTCATGTGTGGTATCTTCGGTATCTTCTACGGTGCCGGCGGCAACACGATGAACATCATCGAAATTGCCAACCACACTGGCGGCGCGCATGCCATCGACTTCACGCAGCAGTGCATCTGGTTCCCGCTGACGTTCATCGGTTTCGGTGTCCTCGGCGCGCTCTTCCCGTTCCACACTTGGAGTCCCGACGGTCACGCTTCGGCGCCGACTGCCGTGTCGATGCTCCACGCTGGTGTGTTGATGAAGCTTGGAGGCTACGGCTGTTTCCGCATTGCCATGTACCTCATGCCTGAGGCTGCCAACGAACTGGGCTGGATTTTCCTCATCCTCACCGCCATCTCTGTGGTTTACGGTGCGTTCTCGGCTTGCGTGCAGACCGACCTCAAGTATATCAACGCCTACAGCTCTGTGTCGCACTGCGGCCTCGTGCTGTTCGCCATCCTGATGATTAACCAGACCGCCTGCACGGGTGCCGTGCTCCAGATGTTGAGCCACGGTCTGATGACGGCGCTCTTCTTTGCCCTCATCGGTATGATTTACGGCCGTACGCACACCCGCGACATCCGCGAGCTGAACGGCTTGATGAAGATTATGCCTTTCCTCTCTGTGTGCTACGTCATCGCAGGTTTGGCGAACCTCGGTTTGCCTGGTCTTTCTGGCTTCATCGCCGAAATGACCATCTTCGTCGGTTCGTTCCAGAACGCCGACACCTTCCACCGCGTGCTGACCATTGCCGCCGTGACCAGTATCGTCATCACCGCAGTCTACATTCTGCGCCTTGTGGGTAAGATACTCTACGGCACCTGCACCAACGAGCACCACCTGAAGCTGACAGACGCCACGTGGGACGAGCGCTTCGCCGTCATCTGCCTCATCGTGGCTGTGGCCGGTCTCGGTCTTGCCCCGCTTTGGGTGAGCGACATGATTTCTACCGGCGTCGGCCCCATCGTTGACCACATCAAGGACGTGGCAGCCGTCTCCACAAGCAATCCGTTTCTCTAACCTCTTAATGCAGTAAACAATAATGGACTATTCACAATTCCTATACATGTCGGAGGAGCTGAGCCTCCTTGCCGTCATTGTCATCATATTCCTCGCCGACCTTTTCCTCTGCGGAAAGGACGAGAAGGGAATAGCCTGCACCACAGAAGGCGGAGAATGTCCCGCTTGCGGCTGTAACTTCCGCACCGTCTTCCCCGTTGTGCTGATGCTCATCCACACGGTGCTCAACCTGCTGCCGTGCTGCGGTGAGTGCTGCATGGGCACCGCCGCTTTCGGCGGTATGTATGTCCACACGCCCATGATGACCATCGTGAAGAGCGTGCTCAACATCGGCGTCATCGTCGTGTTCCTCATGGCAAGCCAGTGGCTCAACCGCCCGGAGAACCGCATCAAGATGGGTGAGTTCCACAGCGTGGTGCTCTTCACCCTGCTTGGTATGTACTTCATGATTTCGAGCGGCCACTTCATCATGTTCTTCATAGGACTGGAGCTCGCCTCCATCCCCATGACGGCACTGGTAGCCTACGACAAGAAGCAATACGAAAGCGCCGAAGCCGGTGCCAAGTTCATCCTCCTCGCCCTTTTCTCGAGCGCCCTGCTGCTCTACGGCATCTCGCTCATCTACGGTGTGACGGGTACCCTCTATCTCGATGAGATTGGCGCACGCCTCGACGTGAACCTCCTCAGCGTGCTGGGTCTGGTACTCTTCATCTCCGGTATGGGCTTCAAGATTTCGCTCGTGCCCTTCCACCTCTGGACCGCCGACACCTATCAGGGTGCGCCTACCGTCGTGACGGGTTACCTCAGCGTCATCTCGAAGGGCTCTGCTGCCTTCGTGCTCATGACCGTCCTCATGAAGGTCTTCGGTTCTGCCGCCTTTGAAGGACTCTGGAGCGTCGGCTTCTTCTGGATTATCATCGTCTCCATCACCATCGCCAACCTCTTCGCCATCCGTCAGAAGAACTTGAAGCGATTCATGGCCTTCTCCGCAATCTCTCAGGCCGGCTACCTCATTCTCGGCATCATGGGCGGTACGGCTCAGGGTATGACCTCGCTCGTGTTCTACCTCTTCGTCTACATGGCTGCCAACCTCGGTGCGTTCGCCGTGCTGAACGTCGTGGAGCAGAACAGTGGCAAGATTGGTATGGACGACTACGACGGTCTCTACCAGACCAACCCGAAACTCGCGTTCCTCATGACGCTCTGCCTCTTCTCGCTGGCTGGTATTCCGCCCTTCGCAGGCTTCTTCTCGAAGTTCTTCGTGTTTATGGCGGCCTTCAACGCCGGCTACCACCTGCTCGTCTTCATAGCTTTGGTCAACACGGTCATTTCGCTCTACTACTATCTGCTCATCGTGAAGGCGATGTACATCAAGCAGAGCGAGACACCGATTCCGACCTTCAAGAGCGATTGCGGCACGCGCGCTGCACTGACCATCTGCATCATCGGTGTGGTGCTGCTGGGTATCGCGAGCGTGGTCTACAACTACATCGACTGCTTCAGCTACGGTTTGATTTAGACCAAAGGCTGTACGCATAAACCACTTCATGGTCAGCCCGCCAGGTTCGTCCCGGCGGGCTGACTTTTTGTTTGCTTCCCGGTGCTTCTCTCCTCTGATTTGTATAAATCTGCGCCATATTTTTATCATATTGTAATAAATGTCTAACTTTGTGGCGTCGAAAATTTTCAAAAAGAAAGAAGCGATGAATCTATTTGTACGAAAACCTATAGAAACCATCCTGAAGGAAGGTGAGAACGACAGGGGCAAAGGCATGCGTCGTGTGCTCGGGCCGTGGGGACTGACGGCAATGGGCGTCGGTGTGATTATCGGCGCAGGACTGTTCTCCGTCACGGGCGTTGTGGCAGGTGCCCACACCGGTCCTGCCATTACGTTGAGCTTCGCCATTGCTGCTGTGGCGTGCGCCCTTGCGGGATTGTGCTATGCCGAATTCGCCTCCATGCTTCCCATTTCGGGCAGCGCCTACGCCTATTCCTATATGACGATGGGTGAGCTCGTGGCGTGGATAATCGGCTGGGACCTGGTTTTGGAATATGCCGTGGCGGCGCTCACTGTAAGTATCTCGTGGAGCCGCTACTTCTGTATTCTCCTTGCGCAATTGGGGTGGCCGCTGCCGCCCGAACTGACTGCCTGCCCTGCGGAGGGCGGTATCGTCAATTTGCCCGCCATGATTGTTGTGGTGCTCCTCTCGCTCGTACTGGTGTGCGGCACAAAGGGCAGTGCGCGCTTCAACGACTTCATCGTGCTGTTGAAAATCGCTGTCGTCGTTGCCTTTATCTGGTTGGGACTGCGGTATGTCAATATGGACAACCAGACGCCCTACATTCCAGCCAATACCGGTGTATTCGGTGAGTTCGGTTGGTCGGGCGTCTTCCGCGGAGCCGCCATCGTCTTCTTCGCTTACATTGGTTTTGACGCCGTGAGCACTGCCGCGCAGGAAACCAAGAACCCGCGCCGCAACATGCCCATCGGCATCCTCGGTTCGCTGGCGGTCTGCACCGTCATCTACGTCCTCTTCTCTTTCGTCATGACGGGCGTGGTACACTACAGTGCCTACACCGATACGGCAGGACAAATCGCCCCCGCCGCCATCGCCGTGGCACACATGGGCGAGATGGGACCCGACAACGTCATTGTGCCCGCTTATCCCATTCTCAACTACGGCATCATTGTGGCGATCCTCCTCGGCTACTCCAGTGTCATCCTCGTGATGCTCATGGGACAGAGCCGCGTCTTCTTCAGTATGAGCAAGGACGGGCTGTTGCCGCCGCTGTTTTCCCACCTCCACGCCCGCTTCCGCACCCCTGCCCGTAGCAACCTGCTCTTCATGGTCGTGGTCTGCATACTTGCGGGAATTGTGCCGGCACAAGTGGCGGGCGAGATGACAAGTATCGGCACGCTCTTCGCCTTCACACTGGTGTGCGTCGGTGTCATCGTCGTGCGCCGCACCATGCCCAACGCGCCGCGCAGTTTCAGAACACCCTTCGTGCCCTACATTCCCGCCCTCGGCGTGATTTGTTGTGTGGGCATGATGTTCTTCCTGCCTGCCGACACCTGGATTCGGCTCGTCATCTGGATGCTCATCGGCCTTGACGTCTATTCCTTCTATGGCATCAGTCACAGCCACATCGGCGGGCATTCTGTGCGCCGCCACGGCCAGTCGTTCCTCAGTGGGCTCGGTGTTGGCGTGGGCTTCCTCTGCATCCTCACCGGACTGTGGCACCAGCAGACGGCAGGATGGGACGCTGACCGGACGCTGCTATGGATTAGTGTGGTCTTCGGCGTGGCGCATATAGGCTTCTACCTGACCCGTTTCGGACACAAGAAATAATGCTGGACACAGCGTCCAAAACCTGCCACAGATTTTTTTGTCACTTTCTGTGTGGCTTGTTGAATATCCGCCAATTCTTTTTTGTACTTTTGCGTTGGTGTAAAGACACACGGGAGACAGCCCTCCGCGCGTTCTCACGCAAGCGGCGGTGCGTCCCTGTTGTCATACAATCGCGTAAACCTTTAAACAT
Organism: Bacteroidales bacterium; assembly: GCA_030531095.1. GTDB lineage: Bacteria > Bacteroidota > Bacteroidia > Bacteroidales > Bacteroidaceae > Alloprevotella. The sequence continues at coordinate 2,715 of JAUNOO010000039.1, read as the reverse complement.
TAAATAAAATGGAACTTGTAGAACAACTTATTGCACGCGCCAAAGCCAACAAGCAGCGCATCGTTTTGCCCGAAGGCACAGAAGAGCGCACGCTGAAGGCCGCCAACCAAATCCTCACCGATGGCGTGGCTGACCTTATCCTGCTCGGTAATCCCGACGAAATCCGCGCCCTCGCCAAGGAGTGGGGATTGGGTAATATCGAAAAGGCCACCATCATCGACCCCGAGAATCATCCCAAGCAGGAGGAATATGCCCAACTGCTTTGCGAGCTTCGCAAGAAGAAGGGCATGACCATCGAGGAGGCCCGCGAGAAAGTGAAAGACCCGCTCTTCTTGGGCTGTCTCATCATCAAGGCTGGCGATGCCGACGGTCAGTTGGCTGGTGCCCGCAACACCACAGGCAACGTGCTTCGCCCCGCCCTGCAAATCATCAAGACCTCTCCGGGCATCACCTGCGTGAGCGGCGCCATGCTGCTCCTGACCCACGCTCCCGAATGTGGTGACAATGGTGTGCTCGTGATGGGCGACGTGGCAGTAACGCCTGTGCCCGACGCCAACCAGTTGGCTCAGATTGCCGTCTGCACCGCTCGCACGGCTGAGTGCGTGGCAGGCATTACGCCGCGCGTGGCTATGCTGAGCTTCTCCACCAAGGGTTCTGCCAAGCACGAAGTGGTGGACAAGGTTGTAGAAGCCCTCAATATTGCCAAGGAAATGGCACCCGACATCCTCATCGACGGTGAGTTGCAGGCCGATGCCGCCCTCGTGCCCTCCGTCGGCAACTCCAAGGCTCCGGGTAGCCCCATCGCTGGCAAGGCCAACGTCCTCGTTGTGCCCAACCTCGAAGTAGGCAACATCGGTTACAAGCTCGTGCAGCGTCTGGGTCATGCCACAGCGGTAGGTCCTATCCTTCAGGGCATCGCGCGCCCCGTCAACGACCTCTCCCGCGGTTGCTCCATCGACGACGTTTACAAGATGATTGCCATCACCGCTAACCAGGCCATCGGTGCCAAAGCGGCTGAGCATTGATTCTTGCTCCAAAAACCAAAAAAATACCGCCCTCGCTTGTGCAGGGGCGGTATTTTTTGAAGGGTGCTTTTCTGGCGGAACTGAAAAAGATGATGCAGATGCACAGTATATGCTTGGCTTTTGCCTGATGCATGGTTCTGGTATGGAAAAGAATAAAGAGGAAGGCCTCAAATTATATGAGAAAGCTGCAGCCCAGAATCAGGTTGATGCCATCGGGGCTGTACAGGTTTACTCACGTCGTTTCCATTGCTCCTAATACAATGAAGCCCCATCTTCTGAAAAGGCGTCATGTACCAGGCATTATTTTTATTGTTTTGTTAGATGCGGCCAGCCTCGTTTTGGTTCATAGGGCCAGCCGCCTTGTATTTTTCTTTCTTACTAATAAGGGTTTGGGGGTAGGCGTAGATGGTTGCTTTTCGGATGATTTTGAGTGCTTCCAAGATTTTTAAGGTTGGCTTTTGGTGGTCCCTATCGTTATTTTCGTTAAATTTGTGCTCACTCGACACTAAAGACCTTTTAATAGATGGAGAAATCTTATAGTCAAATAGTTTCACTGATTTGGAGCATCGCCGACGATGTCTTACGTGATGTATTCCTTCGTGGTCAGTATCGCGATGTGATTTTGCCCATGGTGGTGTTACGTCGTTTGGATGCCCTGCTTGAACCTACAAAGACAGAGGTTGAAGAAGAACTGGCAGACATGGGAGGTGACATTGATGAAGGAGTTCTTACCGATATCACAGGGCTCACTTACTACAATACAAGCAAGTGGACCCTTAACCGTCTGAAGGCACAGGCTGGAATGAGATTCTGATTGACAGCGACGTCCCTCTTATGATAAGTGTTTCATTCAACAAAAACATTTGCTCGACGACCAGGATGTAGTGATGATTATAAAATAAGAATCTTGCAAGAAAACGCCTTAAAAGGTAGCCGATATATACCTTTTGATGCAAAATCTTGCACTATATAGTATGTAAAGATATGGATAAGATAGCGAACATAATGGAACGATGGAATGCCCTCCAACCTCTATCCGATAGAGATAGGGAGATGCTAAGCCGTCGGTTTACCATCGACTTCAACTATAACAGCAACCACATTGAGGGCAATACCTTGACATATGGTCAGACAGAAATATTGCTTCTTTTTGGAAAGATTATAGGCGAGGCTGAGGTCAAGGATGTGCAAGAGATGACAGCCAGCAATGTGGGTCTTAAAATGATGACCGAAGAGGCTGTGCTCAAAGATACTCCATTGACACAGAATTTTATCCGTACACTGCATAAGACTCTTTTGCGGGAGGACTACACTGTATACAAGAATTTGCCAGGCGGACAAACTACCAGCTATGTGATTCATGCCGGACAGTACAAGACTCGCCCCAACAGTGTCATCACCCGATATGGCGACAGGTTTGAATACGCCTCGCCGGAAGAAACGCCCGCCTTAATGTCCGACTTGGTAGATTGGTACAACAAAGCCGAGCAATCGGGCAAATTCACACCTATTGAACTGGCTGCGCTGTTCCACTATCGCTATATCCGAATCCACCCGTTTGAAGATGGAAATGGACGAATCGCTCGACTGATGGTAAACTATATCCTCACACGCCACGGTTATCCGATGATTGTTGTAAGGAGCCGGAAGAAGAATGAATACCTGGAAGCACTTCATAAGACAGACCTCA
>JAUNOO010000038.1 GCA_030531095.1 Bacteroidales bacterium | reverse complement strand
AAAAGGCGTCCGAAAAAAACTTGAATGTCTTTTTCGGACGCCGATAGTATTTGTTGCTTTTTCTTATATATCAGACTAACTTACTTATGCCGGACTCACTTCCTATTGATTATCTGCCGCAATGGCGACAGACTCTGTTCCTGAATCCTTGAACAGATTGTCATATCTCTCCACAAGTGGCAAGGAGAACCATTCGCGGATGGAGGCAGTGCGCTTTGTGATGTCGTTCTTAGGGGTCATATTTTCTGAGATGTATTAAAGGGGGCGGCTGTTCTGTTTGCAAAGATACGTTCTGCGCGCAAAGGGGTTCACCATTCTGAACTATTATAAGAGGGGTGAGTCATGTAATTTCGTCTTACAGAGTGATGCCGCTGAGGGTCAATGACGTGGATCCCAATTTCAATGCCCGACTACGTGGCAACGTCGGTCGCTCCCCCACTCGCCCCAGTCGTCAGAGCTGGCCGCTCTCCACCAGGCGCACCACGCGCTCGGTGAAACGGTCGTCGCCCTCGGGGTCGTAGCGCTTGGTCAGACTGTTGCCGAAACAGAAGGCCATGGCCTGATACATGTTGGCTTTGAAGGAGCCGATGAAGGCTTGGGCGATGCTGTAGCCCGTCTGGCCGCACTCGCGGTCGATGAGCTTGACAAGCAAGCGGCCCTGGGAGCGCGAGAGGCGCTTGAGCGTGGGGGCATACTGCTTCTTGAGGCCTTCCTCGACGAGCTTGAGGTGGGCGGCGCGGGCTTCCTTTGTGGGGAGCGTCTGGAGGTAGTCGTAGGTCTCGATGACGGTGTACTTCGCCAACTTGGCAAGGGGGAGGAGCTTCTTCACGTTGGCGACAAGACGGTTGTAGCGCTCGCGCTCCTTGTCGTTCTTGAATTCGACGGGGGGATATTTGTAGAACGTGGGGAGGATGATGGCGGGAACGCTGTCGCCCTTGTAGGCTACGCGCTGGTTCTTCACCTTGATTTCAAGACTGACGGCAGGGGGCTCTTCTCCGGCGGGCACGTCGCTCACGTCGGGGATGTCCTGCGCCACGGCTCCAAACAGCGGGGCAAGCAGCAGCGCGATGGTCAATATGAATTTTCGGCAAGACATGTATACGGCGGCGAAATTAGCAAGAATTTCTTTGGCGGCGCGTTATTATTCCTTAATTGACCGCGCTTTCCACAAAAAATAACTTCCTTTGTAGTAAGGTAAATCGGGGCAGACTGTCCCCCATCTGCCGCTGGCCGCGCCGCACGCTACGGCCAAATGCATGGACAGTTTATTTCCAGAACAATCAGTTTACAGAAAAGATATGAGCCACAGCAACAAGAAAGAAAGAAAAAGCGTGGGCCGACTGACGAAAAAGACCGTCAGGGAAATGCTCCTCGACCTTTTCGGCACGCAACCCGAAAAGGACTTCAACGTCAAAGAGATATTCAGCATCACGCACGCCGCCAACCACCCCGCCAAAATGCTGGTGATGGACGTCCTCTCGGAGCTGGTGCTCGACGACTACCTCACCACCGACGGCAAGGGCAGCTACCGCAACGCCGTACGCTCGAACGTCATGGAGGGTGTGTTCCAGCGCAAACGCAACGGGCGCAACTCCTTCATCCCTGACGACGGGGGCAAGAGCATTCTGGTGTGCGAACGCAACTCGATGCACGCCCTCGACGGCGACCGCGTCCGCGTCACGATGCTGGCGCGACGGTCGGGCCACACGCGTGAGGCGGAGGTGACGGAAATTCTGGAACGCGCCAAAGACACGTTCGTGGGACAACTGCAGGTGGAAAAGGGCTTTGGCTTCCTCATCACCGAAAGCCGCTCGCTGGCTACCGACATTTTCATCCCGAAGGACAAGCTGAAGGGCGGCAAAACGGGCGACAAGGCGGTCGTGAAGATTACGGAATGGCCCGAAGGCTCGAAGAGTCCCATCGGAAAAGTGGTGGACATCCTGGGCAAACAGGGCGAGAACAACGCCGAAATGCACGCCATCCTCGCCGAATACGGACTGCCCTACCAATACCCGAAGGCGGTGGAGAAGGCGGCGGACAAACTGACACCGGACATTACGCCGGAGGAGATTGCACGGCGCGAAGACTTCCGCAACGTGACGACTTTTACCATCGACCCGCACGACGCTAAGGACTTTGACGACGCACTCTCCATCCGCCCGCTCAAGGACGGGCTGTGGGAAGTGGGCGTGCACATCGCCGACGTGTCGCACTACGTGAAGGAGGGCGACATCATTGACCGCGAGGCGGAAAAGCGCGCCACGAGTGTCTACCTCGTAGACCGCACCATACCGATGCTGCCCGAACGGCTCTGCAACTTCATCTGCTCGCTGCGTCCCAACGAGGAGAAACTGGCGTACTCTGCCATCTTCAAGCTCAACGAACAGGCCGAGGTGGTGGACTGGCACCTGGCGCACACGGTTATTTGCTCCGACCGCCGATTCACCTACGAGGAGGTGCAGGCGACGCTGGAGCGCAACCGACAGGCATCGGACGAGGACCTTCACCAACCGGGCGAACACCCCGAACCGCTGCCTGAGGGCGCACCGCTGGAGGGCGAATATGCCGCCGAACTGGTGAAACTGAACAAACTGGCCAAACTGCTGCGCGCCAAACGCTTCAAGAACGGCGCCATCGGATTTGACCGCGCTGAGGTGCGCTTTGAAATCGACGAGAAGGGGCACCCCATTTCCACCTACGTGAAGGTGGCGAAGGACGCCAACAAGCTGGTGGAGGAATTTATGCTCCTCGCCAACCGCACCGTGGCGGAAATGATTGGGCGCGTGCCGAAGAACAAGAAGCCGAAGGTGTTCCCCTACCGCATCCACGACGTGCCCGACCCCGAAAAGCTGGAGAAGTTGAGCGCCTTCATCGCGAAGTTTGGCTACAAGCTCCGCACGGAAGGCTCTAAGACGGACATCTCGAAGAGCCTCAACCACTTGCTGGAGGAGGCGAAGGGCAAGAAGGAGGAGAACGCCATCGAAATCGTGGCGCTGCGCGCCATGATGAAGGCACGCTACAGCACGCACAACATCGGCCACTACGGACTGATGTTCCAATACTACACGCATTTCACTTCGCCCATCCGCCGCTATCCCGACACGATGGTGCACCGCCTCCTGACACGCTACGCCGAGGGCGGACGCTCGGTCAGCGCAGACAAGTATGAGGACTTGTGCGAACACGCCTCCAACATGGAGCAGCTCGCCGCCACTGCCGAACGCGCCAGCATCAAGTACAAGCAGGTGGAGTTTATGGCGGACCGCCTGGGGCAGGAATTCGAGGGCTCGGTATCGGGCGTCACGGAGTTTGGCCTCTACGTGGAACTGGCGGAAAATATGTGCGAAGGCATGATTCCGCTCCGCTCACTCATGGACGACTACTACGAATTTGACGAACGCAACTACTGCCTCATAGGCCGCCGCTACCACAAGCGCTACTCGCTGGGCGACAAGGTGCGCATCCGCGTGGACCGCGCCAACCTGGAGCGCCGACAGCTCGACTTCGCCCTCGTGGACGACGAGGGCAAGACGGTTGCCGAAAGCCCCAAGGCCGCCCCGAAGCCTGCCCCGTTCTACGAATCTGCCCCCAGCAGCAAGAAGGGGAGCAAAGGCAAGGGCAAGCGCGGCGCCAAGGGCAACCGCGGCAAACGCTACGGCGGCTGACCCGCTCTTTCTTTAGGGTGGCGCTGAATACTTCTCCGCCCGCCCTTTTCCCGCTCCCAAGAAACACCGACCCCCGACCGCTAACCCTCACTGAGAGGACGGCAGTCGGGGGTCGGGCGTGTTTTGTCGGGGAAGAGCGGAAAAAATCAAACCTGTATTGATTAATGGGACACCAACGCGCCACCTTTGCGCCAAACAAAGAAAACGGATATGGAGAAATCTAAGGAACAAGCCTCAACCCAGTGGCACATGGTACCCGTAACCGTACTGAAAGATCCCAACGGGACTGTCATCTGGGAAATTGAAAACTGCACCATTGACACTTTCAAAGAAGGCAATTTCTCTGAAGGATTAGTCGCTGCTGAGGTAGATGGCAAATGGGGCTACATAGACAAGGAAGGGCAATTAGTCATTGAACCAAAGTTCGATGGGGCTGAAAATTTCTATGAAGGATTTGCCGCTGTTGAGATAGACGGCAAGTGGGGCTTCATAGACAAAGAAGGGCAATTTGTCTTTGAACCGATATTCGATTTGATTAGAAATTTCTCTGAAGGGTTAGCCTGTGTTGAAGTAGACGGCAAGTGGGGTATCATAGACAAAGAAGGACGATTTGTCATTGAGCCGAAGCTCGGTTGGATTACGTATTTCTCTGAAGGGTTAGCCGCTGTTGAGGTAGACCGCAAGTGGGGCTACGTAGACAGAGAAGGGCGATTTGCCATTGCGCCGAAGTTCAATTGGGCTTACAATTTTTCTGATGGAGTAGCCCGCGTGAGTGTAGGTGGCAAGTGGGGCATCATAGACAAAGAAGGGCGATTTGTCTATGAGCCGAAGCTCGATTTGATTGGGGAATTCTCTGAGGGGACAGCTCGTGTTAAGGTAAATGGCAAGGAAGGCATCATAAACAGAGAAGGGCAATTTGTCATTGAGCCGATGTTCGATTTGATTGGGGAATTCTATGAAGGAACAGCCTGTGTTGAGGTAGATGGCAAGGAAGGCATCATAAACAGAGAAGGGCAATTTGTCATTGAGCCGAAGCGACGTTTTACTGGAAATTTCTCTGAAGGGTTAGCCTATGTAAAGGTTGATGGCAAGTGGGGCTACATAGACAGAGAAGAGCGATTTGCCATTGAGCCGAAGTTCGATGGGGCTGGCTATTTCTCTGAAGGGTTAGCTTGTGTTGAGGTAGAGGACAAATGTGGCTACATAGACAAAGAAGGACGATTTGTCATTGAGCCGAAGTTTGATTGGGCTGATGACTTTTCTGAAGGGTTAGCCTGTGTTGAGGTAGATGGTAGGTATGGCTACATAGACAAAGAAGGACAATTTTTCATTGAGCCGATGTTCGATAGGGCTGACAATTTTTCTGAAGGGACAGCCTATGCTGAGGTAGATGGCATGCAGTGCGTCATAAATAGAGAAGGGCAATTTGTCATTGAGCCGAAGTTCCGTATTCTTCACCAATTTCCTAACGGTAATTTCATCTGTACCACTGCCCGCTTCAAAGAGAAAACATGAAAACTCATAGGACTAAAATAACCGGAAAGCCCCAACCCGTCAGCGAGGGCAGAAACACGAACACAATAACCGCCATGTCTCAAATGATTAAAAGGGGGAAAGAACTTATACGCATTTCCCCGAAAGACACAAAAAAGATTGAGTACTCCAACAACGAGGGACGAAGCTGGTACACCCGCTACACCAGTACGTACAACTTCAATTTCCTTGAACTGACCGACAACGGGAAGGAAATTCTGGCGCAGACCACAAAGGGGCTCTACTACTCCAACAACGAGGGACGCACCTGGTATAAACGGAGCTAAGCTGCAACACTTCTCACAGACTTATACGTTTGCGAGGGATACCGCCACGGCAGTGTCCCTCGCTTTTTTGTGATACGGAGCCGTCCGCTCAGTCCTCCTCCACCGGCAGCAGCGACTCGGGTATTTGGGCAGTGGACGTAAGGCCCTGCTCCTTCCATTTCTCCAGCTGACCCACGAGGCTGTTCCTGCCCGTCGTGAGCTGGTTCAGGGCGGTGTTGTAGTTGCCCTGCAACGTGCTGATGTTCTTCCCCACAAGCTCGAAAGTTTTGGCGAAGGTGCAGAACTTGGCATAGATTTTCTCCGCCGAGTCGTAGATGGCTTTCACGTTCTGCGTCTGCAATTCGCTCTGCCAGAGGTTGTATGCCAACTGCAGCGCCATGAGCAAGTTGGTGGGGTTGACGATGATGACGTGTTTCTTGTAGGCGGCAATGGAAAGGTTCGGGTCAGCCGTGACGGCAGCCACATAGGCGGCTTCGCTCGGGATGAACATCAGCACGTAGCCGATGTGGTTCTTCACCTTCTTCGCGTAGTCCGTTTTGCTCAGTTCGTTCACGTGGCTCATGACCGACTTCACGTGTTCCTTCAGTAGACTTTCCTGTTTGGCTGCGTCATCCTCGGCAGCCACATAGTCGGTGTAGGCGTTGAGCGACACCTTCGAGTCGACCACGAGCGCGCGGTTCTGCGGCAGCTTCACCACCACGTCGGGAATGACGCGACCGCCCTCGGCGGTGGCGGTGCACACCTGCTCCTCATAGTCGATGCCCTTCCGCATGCCCACGCCGTCGAGGATGTTCCTCAGCACCAGTTCGCCCCAGTTGCCCTGCACCTTGTTGTTGCTCCTCAGGGCGCGCGCCAGGTTGTTGGCCTCCTGCCCCATTGTCGTCGTCTGCTTCAGCAAGTCGGTAATGTAGCGGTTCATGTCGGCGTTGCCCTTGAGGAACTGCGCGTTGAAGGTCGCGATGTTATCCTTGAGGGGTTGCAGAATGCCGTCGAGCGTCTGCTTGTTGTCGTTGTGCAGTCGGCTGCTCTCCTTCTGCACCAGTTCGTTCGCCACGTTGCGGAACTCCGCGCGGAGCGCCTCCGCCTGGTGGCTCAGCATCTCTTCAGAACGCTTCCGCTCCGCGTCGAGCCGCGCTTCGGCGGCGGCAGCCTTGGCCTGAGCGGCGGCGGCGCGCGCCTGGGCTTCGTCCAGTTCCTTGCGGTGCGATGCGCGTTCGCGGTTCATCTCCTCCGCCGTTCTGGCGGCAGCGACAGAGCGGGCGCGCATTGTGCCAAACGCATAACCGACGACGACTGCCACCACGGCAATTACAATGTAAACAATCAAATCCATAAGCTTTTACTGTGAAAAATAAAGCCCCGCTTTTCCGGGGCTTTTTTATTTTACGCAAACGCGAACCTTGAATATCGGGCGCTGCTACAGTCCCAACTCCTTGTAGATGGCGTCTGCCGCCCCGGCGTTCTCGCGGATGTAGCGCCCTGCCGCCTTGCCCGCCTTGTCGAGCGCGTCGGCATCGCCGAGGAAGGTGTCCATGACGCGGTCAAAGTCTTGCGCCTCCATGATTTCCACGCAGCCGCCGTTGTCGATGAGGGCGCGGGCTTCGCGAAATTTGTGGTTGTTCGGTCCGATGACAACGGGGCAACCGTAGACCGCCGCTTCGGGCACGTTGTGGATGCCCACGCCGAAGCCGCCGCCCACGTACGCCACCGTGGCGTAGCGGTATATGCTGGAGAGCAGGCCGTAGCAGTCAATAATCAGGCAGTCCGCCTCCACCACCGAATTGGTCGTGGCTTGCGAATAGCGCACGGACGGGCGTTTCAGTTTGCCCTCAATCTCGGTCAGGTGGTCCTGGCTCACCACGTGCGGCGCCAGCACGAGTTTCAGTCCCGGGTGGGTGTTGAAGTAGGCGATGAGGATGTCCTCGTCGGGCGCCCACGAGCTGCCAGCCACGAGCACGCGGTTGTGTCCGGCAAAGCGCTCCACGAGCGGCAGGGGCTTTGCGGCGTTGCGGATGTCGAGCACGCGGTCGAAGCGCGTATCGCCCACAACCGTCACCGCCTGCACGCCGAGGCGGGCGAGGAGTTCGCGCGAAGCGTCGTTCTGGACGAAGAAGTGCGTCACGCGACGCAGGCAGCGCGCATAGTTGCGGCCATACCAGCGGAAGAACACCTGCCCTTCGCGGAATATGCTCGACACGCTGTAGATGGGCACGTCGTGACGGTGGAGCACGTCGATGTAGTTGCGCCAGAATTCGTATTTTATCAAGAACACCGCCTTGGGTCGCGCCAGCCTCACGAACTTCCGCGCGTTGGCGGGCGTGTCGAAGGGCAGGTAGCACACCACGTCCGCCACGTCGTAGTTTTTCCTCACCTCATAGCCCGAGGGCGAGAAGAACGTGAGCAGGATTTTGGCGTCGGGGTGCTCGCGGCGCAGGCGTTCCATGAGCGGCCGCCCCTGTTCAAACTCGCCGAGCGAGGCAGCGTGGAACCAATAGTACTGGTCATTGCCGATGCTGCGGCGCAGTATGCGCCAGGCGTTGCGGTGGCCCTGCATGAGCAGACGCGCCTTCTTGTTGAAGAGCGACGCGATGTTGGCGCACAGCATATAGAGGTAGATGGCAAGTGAATACACAGGCGTATCTTGAGAAATTTAAGTCAGACGAATTGGTGTGGAATGGCGGTCAGCGAGCCGCCCGATAAAATCAGGGCAGCGCCGCGATGGCAGCCTTCATGCGGCGGAGCGTTTCCTCCTTGCCGAGGAATGCCGCCAGCTCATACATGTCAGGACCCTTACCCGCGCCGACGAGGCAGACGCGCCAGGCGTTCCAGGGCTTGCGTCCCGTCGTTTCAGCCCACTGGTCGATGGCGGCGCGCTGGCCCTCCACCGAGAAGTCGTCCAGTCCCTCCAGCAGGGCGGCCAGTTCCTTCATTTCGGCAGCCGTGCCCTCCTTCCAGTTCTTGCGCACGAACTTGTCGTCGAGCGGATATTCAGCGGGAGCGGTGAAGAAGAAGTCGCAGAGCGGCCACAACTCCTTGATGAAGTTGATTTTCTTCATCTTCATCATGCCCACCACCGCCTCCACGCGTTCAATAGGTGCCTCGATGCCGTTGGCACGGAGGATGGCGTCAAACTGCGGGGCGAGTACCTTGTTGTCGGTCATGAGGATGTATTCGCGGTTGAACCACTGCCCCTTGATGTAGTCGAACTTCGCGCCGCTCTTGGAGCACTTGGCGAGGTCGAACTGGGCGATGAGTTCGTCCATCGAGAGGATTTCCTGGTCGGTGCCGGGGTTCCAGCCCAAGAGGGCGAGGAAGTTGATGACCGCTTCGGGCAGATAGCCGCTCTCGCGATAGCCCGAGCTGACAGTGCCGTCGGCGCCGTGCCATTCGAGGGGGAACACGGGGAAGCCCAGGCGGTCGCCGTCGCGCTTCGAGAGCTTGCCCTTGCCGTCGGGCTTGAGCAGCAGGGGCAGGTGGGCAAACTGCGGCATGGTGTCCGCCCAACCGAAGGCGCGGTAGAGCAGCACGTGGAGCGGTGCACTGGGCAGCCACTCTTCGCCGCGGATGACGTGGGTTATCTCCATGAGGTGGTCATCCACGATGTTCGCCAGGTGGTACGTTGGCAGTTCGTCAGCACTCTTGTAGAGCACCTTGTCATCGAGAATGTCCGACATCACCTTCACGTCGCCGCGGATAATGTCGTCCACGTGCACCTCCTCGCCCGGCTCAATCTTGAAGCGCACCACGTACTGCTCGCCCGCGTCAATGAGGCGGCGCGTCTCGTCCTCGCCCAGCGTGAGCGAGTTGCGCATCGTGCCGCGCGTGTGGGCATCGTACTGAAAATTCTGGATTTCCTCGCGTTTGCGGTTCAGTTCTTCGGGCGTATCGAAAGCGATGTAGGCCTTGCCCTCGTCGAGCAGTTGGCGGACGTACTGCTTGTAGATGTCGCGCCTTTCGCTCTGGCGATAAGGGCCGTGGTTGCCACCGAAGCTCACGCCTTCGTCAAACTGAATGCCGAGCCAGCGGAACGATTCGAGGATATATTCTTCAGCGCCCGGCACGAAGCGTGTCGAGTCAGTGTCTTCGATGCGGAACACCAGTTCGCCGCCGTGCTGGCGAGCGAAGAGATAATTATAGAGGGCGGTACGTACGCCGCCGATGTGGAGTGGTCCAGTAGGACTGGGCGCAAAGCGCACTCTCACTTTTCTTTCGTCCATTGATTTAGCCTTTTTTGATTTCGTTTGCAAAGTTAGTGCAAGGCGAGCGAAGAGCAAAATGAAAAGCCGACGGATTTTCATTTTCTATTCCGAGGCGCAGCCTAACTTGGAGGAGTCAAAGTTAGTGCAAGGCGAGGAAAGAGGCAAATAAATTTTCAGCCCTTCAGAGCCGCCGCCTAACTTGGGGCGTCCGAAGGACGGCCAAAGTTCCCCCCTCAGCCCCACCCTGTTTCTGATTTTTAAATCCCTAAGTCAGAGTTTTTTAGACTTACACTAGAGGGAGTTCCAAAAAAGTCCTGAGCTTTTGAAAATTAGTCCTGAGCTAAGTAGTCAAAAGCTCAGGACTAATTTCAAAAACCACTGGACTAATTTTAAAAAGCTCAGGACTAATTTTTGAAGACTCTGATGCAAAATAAAATACTCTGAATCAAAGTCTTAGGAAGACTGGTCAAAAATCGGAAAAAACAAGCAAAAGTTGAGATTTCGCGGGGCGAAGTTTCAGAAGTTCTGTGGGCGGACATAATTTCGCGAAGGGGCGGCGGAATTTCTCCAGTCGCGCAATCCGTCTGACTGCCCTCGCGCGCGCGTATATTATTATTGGTATGGCGCAAACAAGAAATCCCGCCAGGCAGAACCTGACGGGATTTCTTATAGAAGTGGTATGCGCTTCGCGATTACTCGGCGATGAGACCGAACTCGGCACCAGAAGCGTAGTCCTGGCCGTTCTGCTCATTGAGGGCGTTGAAGCGGATGTAGCGCGCCTTGACGGGGGTCTTGAACATCACCTTCTTGAGGTCGGCGTTGCGCTGGAAGCTGCCCTTGATGACGGGCTCGCCCCAGTTCTTGCCGTCCTCGCTGACGTAGATTTCATAGTCCTTCACCCAACCGTTTGAACCTTCGGTACGCGGCTGGTAGGTGAAGCCCTTCATGGTCTTCGTCTCACCGGCGTCGAAGTCTACCCAGTGGGGATACTTGGCAAGCGTCACGCTGTACATCGTGTGCCAGATGGTGGAGTTGTCGCCGTCTACGAGGTTGGTGGCACTGCCGCCGTAAGGCTCTTGCGAGGAAGCGAAGACTACCTGGAGGGGCACGCTTTCAATCTTTTCGTAGGTCTTCGTCACCTTCAGCTTGGGGCTCTCCTTGTACCAAGCCGTCACCGTACCGCCTGCGCGGAGGTTGATGGGCTCAGTGTAGGTCGTGGCCTTCTTGGCGCCGTTGATGGTATAGACGATGGTGCGGTCGGTGGCAGGCGTAGTGAGCGTGAGCTGACCTACGCGGCTGCGCTGCATACTGATGGGCTGTTCGCCGGAAGTGCTAACCTTGGCAGTCTCGGTAATCTGAGACGGAAGGGCACGACCGAGGTTGAGCGGACGAATGATGAAGCCGAAGTTGTAGCTCGTACTCATCGTGCGGTCGGGCTCAAGCGGACCACCCTGACCACAGCTTGCACCGCCCAGACCCGTCACTTTGGCGTCGAGGTGGAGGTGCGTGCCGCTGCTCTGGGGCAACTGGTAGGGGTGGGCGGCAAGCGTCAGTTCCTGCTGGCTCCAGGGGAGGGCGGAGGCTGACATCGTGCTGTCGGCGATGAAGACTACGCCACGGCCGGCGTCGTTGGTGAGGGCGCACCAGCGCACGTCCTCACGGTTGCCCTGTGCCTGAGGCTTGGGCAGCATGATGCCCTGTTCGGCGACGGTGGAGGTGTGGAGCTCGATGAACTGACCCGACATGCGGTCGTTGTAGTTGTTGATGGGGCCGCGTCCGTAGTAGTTGTAGTTCTTCAGTTCAGTCGGCAATTCAAGAGCATAACCGATGCGCGGCAGAAGGACGCTGCTGTTGTTGGCAGTGATGGCGCTCTGCAACTCGATGGAACCATCGGTGTAGATGGTGTAGATGATGTTGGAGCTGAACTTGAGGTCGTTCTCACCCAGCTTGCGCTTGTCAACATCGAAGGAGTAGACGTCTTCGGGGTCGCGGTCGCGGTTGCCGTAGGCCTGACGCGAACCTTCTTCGCCCTGGCTCTCCACGATGAAGTTGAGCTGATAGCTGCCGTCGGCGAGCTTGATGACAGAGGCGTCTGCAACGGTCTTGTGCTGGAGGTCGTAGAGACCATTCTTCCACCAGGCGGCAGTATAGCCTGCACCGTCGTCATTGTCGGTGGGAGCGCGGAAGGCGTCGAGCTTCGGGCCCTCGCCGTCGCGGATGACGGTCTGGTTGCCGTACTTCAGGCTGTAGATGGCACCCGTTTCGGTGTCGAATACGGCGGTGAAGTCCTTACCCGTAAAGGTGAGGAGCTTGCCGTCGGCGGTCTGCGTGATGGGCGTGTCGGTCTTCGACACTTCAGCAATGGCAGGAGCGGCCTCAGCGGCGGTGCGCACGAGCAACTGCTCCTCCATCTGCGCATAGCCCTTCTTTGCCCAAGGCTTGTCGGCAGCCTGGATGAACTGCACCTTGACGAAGTATTCGCCGTCGGCGTCGAGGGTGGCATAGTCATAGGGTATCGTCACCGTCTGGCGGCCGCGAGGCGCCAGACTGCTGAGCGAAGCGGGCAACTGGCCCTTCTGCACGCATACGCCGTCCTTCCAGAGCGACCATTCTATCTGATAGTCGGCGAGCGTCGTGTAGTAGTTCTTGTTGAACACCTCGACCTGGCCGCGCGTCATGTCGACGGCCTTCACGCCGACGTTCTGGTACACCTTCTTCACCTCGTAGTATTGCGCCTTGGGCGTGAGGTCGGGACGCATGACGCCGTTCATGCAGAACATGCCGTCGTTGGGCTTGTCGCCGAAGTCGCCGCCGTAGCCCCAGTAGCGCGTGCCGGTCTGCTTGTCGTAGGCGTACATGGCCTGGTCAACCCAGTCCCAGATGGCGCCGCCGATGAAGAAGTTGGTGCTCTCGATGGCGTCCCAGTAGTCGATGAGGTTGCCCACGGCGTTGCCCATGGAATGGGCATACTCGGAGATGTGGTAGGGATATTTCATGTTGTACTTGCCCTTCACGGCCTCACGCACCCAAGGGATGGAAGGGTACTGGTTGGAGCCGATGTCGACGATGTCGTTGTTGCGCTCGTACTGCACGGGGCGGCTCGTGTCGAACGCCTTGATGGCGTTGTAGGCGGCCACGAAGTTGTCGCCGGGGCCGGCCTCGTTGCCGAGACTCCAGATGCAGACGGAGGGGTGGTTGACGGTGGCGTGTACCATCTCCATGTTGCGCGCCACGTGGGCGTTGCGGAACTCCTTCACGTGGGAGAGGCTGGCGTCGCCGTAGTAGTACTCGTGGCTCTCGATGTTGGCCTCGTCCTCAAGGTAGATGCCGTACTTGTCGCAGAGGTAGTACCAGTAGGGGGCGCAAGGGTAGTGGGAGTTGCGCACGTGGTTGATGTTGCCGCGCTTCATGAGCATGACTTCCTGCTCCATCTGCTCGCGGGTGATGGCATGGCCGCGCGCGGGGTTGGTCTCGTGGCGGTTCACGCCCTTCATCTTGACGGGCTTGCCGTTGAGGTAGTAGTAGCGGCCTGCCAAGCCGAACTCGTCGGCAGAGGCGGGCGTGTCCTTGATTTCAATCTTGCGGAAGCCGACGATGGTGGAGAAGGTTTCCACGACGCGGCCCTTCTTGTCCTTCAGCTCACCGACGAGGGTGTAGCGGTAGGGGGCTTCGGCGCTCCAGGGCTTCACGGCTGTGCCGGCGTCGAGCTTGACGCTGGCCGACTTGTCGCCGCCCTTCAGCAGTTCGTCCACTGCCACGGTGGCGGAAACGCCGGGCACGGGCGTGTTGTCGTCGCCGTAGAGCTTGTTCTCGAAGAGCGAGTAGCTCAGGGTGTAGCCCTTCTGCTTCTTGCCGGAGAGGTTGGCCACCTGCGCCGTGATGTCGAGCGAAGCGTGGGTATAGGAAGCGTCATAGTCGGGGATGGCTACGAGGTCGCGCACCTGGACGGTGGGTTTTGCCGTCAGTGACACGGTGCGGAAGATGCCCGGCAGGCGGAACATGTCCTGAGACTCCAGAAAGGATCCGTCGCAATGGCGGTAGACCTCCACCGCCACCACGTTCTCGCCCTTGACGAGGTAGTCCGTAATGTCGAACTGGGCGAGGTTGCGCGAGTTTTTCGAGAAGCCCACGTAGCGGCCGTTGATGTAGAGGTAGAAAAATGCGTCCACACCGTCGAAGTTGATGTAGACCTGGCGGCCGTCCCAGTCGGCGGGGACGGTGAACGTGCGGCGGTAGGAGCCTACCTCGTTGCGCGCCTTGAAGGTGGGCCAGTCGGTGGGCGGGGTGCGCATCACGCCGCCTTTCCAGTCGCCCACAGCGACACGGTGCTGGAAGATGACGCGCTGGTTGGAGTAGACGGGCGTGCCGTACTTGAGCGTGCCGTCCTTCTGGATGCCGGCGATGTTCCAGCTCATGGGCACCTCAATCTTGTCCCAGCCGGAGGCGTCGAACGACGTTTCATAGAAGTTCTTGGGACGGCTGTCGGGGTCGGGCGACCACTTGAACTGCCACTCGCCGTCGAGCGTCTGCCAGTAGCTGCTGTTTTCGGGTAGCACCTTGCGCGCCTCCGTCACGTCGCGGAACGGGAAGAACCACGCGTGGGGCTGCTCCTTGTTGTAGGCCAGTGAGTCGGGGCTCTGCCACTCCCAACCCGTCGGCGCGGTCATCTCGCCATAGTGGAAACCCGCCAAGGGCGTCACGTCGGCCATGACCGGAAGGGCCAGAAGACCCAACAGGATTGTCTTGCTGAATTTTCGCATAGAGAGGTTTGTTGTTTGGATTGATAATGTTTTTATAGATGATTTTTCTTGTACGTCGGTGCCTTCCTCACGCTGTCCCGCCCGCCTGCCGCAGCCCATAAGACTGCCCTGAACGCGGCGGACTGCCCGCCGGCAACCGCGGAACAATGGCGCAGGCGGGGCTGGAAATCCGGCTTCGCCTACGCGGAAAGTGAGAAATAGCTCTACAAATATACGAAGAATCTGAGACTGGAGCCGTTCCGCTTCCCCATTTTTTGGCGAAATGGTTATAATTCACCATTTTCGTACTGAGTGGACCTGACTTTTTCAGAAATCGCCCTGCTGAGGGCGCTGGAATAGGGCGAATCAGAGGAGGGCAGCCATATAGACGGGCAGGCAGAAGATGTCTTCCTCCTTGCGGGCGTCCTTGGTGTAGAGCAAATAGCGGTGGAGCGTGCGGGCGGAGAATTTAGCGTGGAATTTGTCGAGCGACTTGTGGGACTTGTAGCCCGACGATTTGACCTCGATGGGGCAGACTTTGTCCTTGCGCGAGAGGAGAAAGTCGACTTCGTAGTGGCGCGCCGCTTTGGCCGCCTTCGCCGCATCGTCTGCCCCGGCTTTCGCGTCTTCAGCCTCGTCTGTGCCGTCGTCTTTTTCGTCCGCGCCGTCCTTGAAAGTGTAATAGAACAACTCGTTGCCTGCGCTCTTGAGCATCTGGGCGATGGCGTTTTCGTAGACGTAGCCCAGGTCGGTGCTGAGTTTGTCGGAAAGGAGTTTGCGGTAAATTTCGTTCTCCGTGTAGTCGCGGTCCATAAAGGCCAGCGTCACGAAGAGTCCCGTGTCGGCGAGGTACAACTTGAAACAGTCGTAGTCGGCGTGGAGCAAGAATCCCACGCTCGGGTCGTTGGCATGGTAGGCGAAATTCACCGTCAGAGAGTCCGCCATGTCCATAAGTACTTCGCCGAGCCTGTCGGCTGTGGCGTTCTTGATGACGCTCCCCACCTTGTAGCGCCTGGTGTTTCGGGCGAGCTCGGCGGGCACAGAACTGAAGAGCCGCGAGGCGCGCCCCGAGGGGTCTATCTTGCGGAAGTCGTCGGTGTAGAGTTCCAGAATATTCCGCTTGACGGCGTCGACCGCCGAGAAGTCGTTTTCCTCAAGATAGGCATTGACCGCCTGAGGCATGCCGCCGACGAGCATATAGAGGCGGAAGTCGCGCATCAGGTCGCGGTTGACGGCATCGCCCAAGGGCTTGTGGTTGGCATAGGCGTAGCGGATAAGTTCGTAGGTGGGCGTCTTGCCCACTGCCCACAGAAATTCTTCATAGTCCATGGGGTACATGGCTATGCGCGTCTCCTCGCTCGGGATGACGATGTCCTTCACGTTCTTCTTGATGGAAAGCAACGAGCCGGTCTCGATGTAGTCGTAGCGGTGGTCTTTGACAAGGTGCTTGATGGCCTGCCGCGCCTGCGGACAAAGCTGCACTTCGTCGAAAACGATGACCGACTTGCGCTCGTGGAGCGACACGCTGAAGAGCGACTGCAGGCGCAGGAAGAAGTAGTCCATGTCGGCGATGTGGGCGAACAAATCGCGGACGCTGTTGTCGACGATGGAGAAATCGATGATGATGTGCGACTTGTATTCGCGCCGGGCAAACTCTTCGGCGATGGTGGATTTCCCGATTCGCCGCGCGCCTTTTATGAGGAGTGCCGTGCGTCCGTCGCTTTCCTTCCTCCAGCGGAGCATCCGCTCGTAGATTTTCCGTTTGAAAACTTTCTCAGCCATACCCGTTTGATATTCTGATGATTAATTCTTCTTGTCTGCCTGCAAATTTAGTGGTTTTGTCGGAAAACGCAAAATGTTTTCGGGCGTTTTTGTCGTGTTTTACGAAATGTTTTCGGCAAGATTTGTCGTGTTTTGCAAAATGTTTTCGGGCATTTTTGTCGTGTTTTGCGAAATGTTTGGGGAAATCGGGCGGCGCGAGGCGGTTTTTACACCCCGGCGCCAGAGCCTTCAAAAATTATCACGGAACTAATTTAAATGGGAACGATATACAAGTTGTCTCTGAATGGAAATATCACACGGATTCACTCAAATTTGATAGAGATGTCCACATAAA
>JAUNOO010000037.1 GCA_030531095.1 Bacteroidales bacterium | reverse complement strand
CGTTGTCGACCCCACGGGCATCAGCGACGTGACGGTAGCCGGCGGCATGAGCCTCGCCACCGCCAAGGGTACGCTGAAGGTGACCGCCGCCCAAGCCGTCACGCTGAGCGTCTACAACTCAGCCGGCGTCTGCGTCCTCAGCGGCAGCATCGGCAGCGGCACGTACGAATACAGCCTCCCCGCCGGTCTCTATGTGGTCAACGGTACGAAGGTCGTAGTGCCATAACCTCCTCACCTCCACTCCATAATTATATATAGGCGCGACGGCAGACCAATTCCCCGCCCCAGCCGCGCCGAAAAGAAATCCAATTTCCGAACGACAAATGAAACAGATTCACAAAATATTTCTCCTCGCCCTCGCCATGACAGCGCCGCTTGCCATGCCGACAGGTCTCCACGCGCAGAACCTCCAGCTCACTGCCGACGACCAGAAGGGCGAATACATCCTGACCGCTGTGGACACGGTGGACATCAGCTATTCTGCGGACTTCACTTCCGTAGCTGTAGCGAGCAACTGCACCTACACCGCCACCACCGATGCCGACTGGCTCACCCTCGTGCAGGAGGCGGACGGCAGCCTGACACTCTTCAACGGCTACTACTACGGCACCAGCGCCCGCTACGGCACGGTGACGCTCACGTCCACGTCGGGCGACTTCACCCGCACGCTCGTGGTGGAGCAGGAAGCCAACAACTCTGCCGCCGAACTGGAAGGCGACAAGCAGCTCGAAATCACCACCGCCACAGCCTCGTCCTCACAAAGCGGCACAGGCATTGCGCTCTCCTACGACGGAGACGTCAGCACCATCTACCACTCCTCGTGGGGTGGCTCTACAATGCCGATCACGCTGACCTACACGCTGGCGGACTTCCCCCACGTAGACTACGTAGTCTACACCCCGCGCCAGTCGGGCACCAACGGCAACTTTGGTGAAGTCACCATCGAATACACCGTCCAGGGCGCTGCATCCACCTGGATAAAGCTCGGCGACTACGACTTCGGCGGCAGCAGTTCTGCCTCTACCGTCAGCTTCGGCGACGAGGGCGTCGACAACGTCTACCGCGTGCGCTTCAGCGTTAACAGCGCTAGCTCCGATGGCGACAAAAACTATGCCAGCTGTGCCGAGATGACTTTCTATCAAAAGAACACGGAACTCGCCGAACAGATGAAGCTGTACTTCGAGGACGACCTCTGCACGACGCTCAAGTCGGGCGTGACGGAAGCCGACCTCGGCAACATCACCAACGGCTTCGTGCGCCAGCTCGTCTACCAGATGCTCCAGGGCGACTACTCCACCGACTATCGCGTGGGCGAGTTTGAACCCTACCGCACGCTTTCGAGCCTGCGCTCCGAACTGAAAACGAGCAACAACTACAACTCCTACGAGAACCCCACTGGCATCTACTTCACTAGCGGCCAGACGCTCGCCCTCTTGGTTGAAGGCATTCCCGACGGCACGTCAGTTTCCCTCATCATCAAGAGCTTCGGCGAAACGCAGGACGACGAGAGCGGTCACCCGCAGAGCACATACGGTCTGAGCAACGGCGTGAACGTCATCACCACCCAGAACCGTGGTAACGGCTACATCTCCTACTACTCCGACGACTTCGAGACGCTTCCCAACGTCCGCATCCACTTCGTCAACGCCACCGTGAACGGCTACTTCGACCTCCAGCGCGGCGACGACAACACCTACTGGAAGGAACTTCTCGCCAACGCCACGTCCGACATCCTCGACGTGCGCTCGCAGCGCCTCCAGGTGGCTTGCCCCGTCGACCTCCTCAAGTCCTACTGCCCCAACAACGGCGTTGAACTCGCCACCATCTACGACAGCCTCGTTTACCGCGAGCGCGAAATCATGGGTCTCTCGCTCTACGGCCGCGAACCCAAGAACCGCCAGTTCGCACGTCCCGTCGACAGCGGTATGTACGCCGACGGCTACGGCGCAGCAGCAGCCTTCAGCTCCTTCGGCGAGTGGGTCAACTACAGCAGCTTCGGCTACTGGGGCCTCGGTCACGAACTTGGCCACAACAACCAGGTGACCCCCGGCTTCAAGTGGGTAGGCTGCGGCGAAACCACCAACAACGTCTACGCCGCTTGGGTTGAACACAAGCTCGGCAGCGGCTACCACCGCCTCGAGGACGAAAGTTCTGGCATCGACAGCTACAGTGGCCTCCGCGGCGGCCGCTTCCAGTCCTACATCGAAGAAACCATCCGCAAGGGCAGCACCTGGCTACTCTCGGAAGGTCCCGACAACTACAACTCCACGCCCGACACGGTCAGCGTAGCCGCAGTCGACTACGACGGCATCGCCACGGGCGAAACCGTCACCGCCACCACGCGCGGCTACGACTCCTTCGTCGCTCTGGCGCCCCTGTGGCAGCTCGAACTCTACTGCATCGAAGCCGGGCACGCCCCCGACGTATTCGGCAAATTCCTTGAAGGTGTCCGCACCTACGACGAAGACGGCATGACCGGCGGCCAGCTCCAGATGAAGTTCGTCCGCAGCTTCTGCGACTCCGCGCAAATCGACTTCACCGCCTTCTTCGAACGGGCGGGCATCCTCAAACCAGTCACCGCCTACATCACCGACTACTCCACCGTGTGGCACATGATTAGCGAAGACATGGTCAACGAAGTGAAGGAATACATCGCCGCCAAAAACTATCCCGAGCCCGACGAAGCCCTCTACTTCATCAACGCCAACAACTGGGAAGTCTATCGCGACGAAGCCGCCCTCGTGCAGGCCACCGTTGGCGAAGGCTGCACCGCCCTCAGCAGCGGCCGCATCCAGGTGGACGGCAACGTGTGGCAGAACGCCGTGGGCTACGAAACCTACGATGCCGACGGCAACCTTCTCTACATGACGTCCTTCGGTCTCGGCGCCGCACAGAGCACATCGCGCTACACGCAGGTTCTCTGGGACGACGATTCCGCCTACATCATGGCAGTGGGCTACGACGGCACGCGCTATAAGTGCTACGAGCCGTAACGCCCCGCTTCCCTGAAGCCAAAACAAACAAAAAGCAATCCCCGCCACAGCCTACACTGGTCGTGGCGGGGATTTTTCGCGTCAGAAATCCTTAATTCTTTTGCGCCGCTGCGACTTCCTCCTATTTTGCGCGGGCTGCACAAACTTTCCACAAAGTTGTACCATACTTTTGCAGAAAAAAGAAACGGCTATGATAGGAACAAAAACTAATACTGTCGGACGCATATCCGATAAATCACTAATTTTGCGGAGGGGATAGGACGATGTGGCGCCACTATGCTCTACTCTCCGCCGCATTTGCCGCCCTCACGGCGGTGTTCGCCAAAATCGGCGTAAAGGCTGTCGACTCCAATCTCGCCACAGCCATCCGCACCGTGGTTGTCCTCGGCATCGCGTGGGGCATTGTGCTGTCGGGCGGAAATCCGTGGCACGAAATCGGGAAAATTCCCGGCCGCACGTGGGCGTTCCTCGTGCTGTCGGGCGTAGCCACAGGCCTGTCGTGGCTGTGCTACTTCAAGGCGCTCCAGACTGGCGACGTGTCGCGCGTGGCAAGCATCGACAAGCTCAGTGTGGTGATGACCCTCGTGCTGGCCTTCGTCTGGCTCAAGGAGCCTGTCAGCCCCAAGGTCATCCTCGGGGCGTTCCTCATCATGGCAGGCAGCATCGTCATGCTCTCTAAATGAAATGGGCTCTGCGAAGGCGACAGACAAGATTTAGAACAAACAGAAAATCATGAAAATACTGGTTATCGAAGACGAACGGAAACTCTCCGACAGCATTGTGGCGTACCTCAGTGGCGAAAACTACCTGTGCGAACAGGCTTTCACCTACGCCGAGGCAAAACAGAAGGCAAACATCTACGAGTACGACTGCGTCCTGCTCGACCTCATGCTCCCGGGCGGCGACGGGCTCGACATTCTGAGCGACCTGCGCCGCCGGCACAACCCCGTTGGCGTCATCATCATTTCGGCAAAGGACGCCCTCGACGACAAACTGCGCGGTCTGCAAATCGGGGCGGACGACTACTTGCCCAAACCGTTCCACATGGCCGAACTGAGCATGCGCGTCTACGCCGTCATCCGCCGCCGCGAGTTTGCCGCAAGCAACATCGTCGCCCAAAACGGCCTGCGCATCAACCTGCTCGACAAGTCGGTGGAGGTGGACGGGCAAAGGGTGGAACTGACCAAGTCGGAATACGAATTGCTGCTCTTCTTCCTCGGCAACCGCAACCGCGTCATATCGAAGAGCGCAATGGCCGAGCACCTCAGCGGCGACATGGCGGACATGATGGACAACCACGACTTCGTCTACACCCACATCAAGAACCTC
Organism: Bacteroidales bacterium; assembly: GCA_030531095.1. GTDB lineage: Bacteria > Bacteroidota > Bacteroidia > Bacteroidales > Bacteroidaceae > Alloprevotella. Next base: position 12,280 of record JAUNOO010000037.1, on the reverse strand, counting down.
AAAGCCAAACTGGCCGCCGCGGGCTGCAAGGACTGCATCAAGAACGTCTACGGCACAGGCTACAGATGGACGGAGGTCTGAGTCCTTTTTCCGAAAAACAAACACACACCTGAAGCAATGACACAGAAAAGCCTGATGCACCGCTCGATGACGCAGTTCATCGTCTGCGTAGCCGTTCTCCTCCTGCTGGCCACGCCCCTCTTCTACTGGCTGACCAAGAATTTCTACGCCGAGGACATGATAGACATCATCGAAGCCGTACAGCAGGGGCAACCCATACCCGCGCTCGACCTCGAGGCCGACATTCTCCAGGGCGTCATGATTCAGTTTGCCCTCATCGCCACAATCCTCGGCTTCGCCATCGTGCTGACAATGCGCGTCATCTCTCACCGCCTCTGGCTACCTTTCGACCGCACGCTGCAAGCCATCGAGGGTTTCAGGCTGGAGGACGGCCGCGTACCCGAACTGCCCGAGAGTCGCATCCGCGAGTTTGCCCGCCTCAACGCCGTGCTCGACGAGTTGATGCGCAACAGCGTGAAGAGCTACCGCACGCAGAAGGAGTTCACCGAGAACGCCTCTCACGAGTTGCAGACGCCACTCGCCATCATCCAGGGCAAGCTCGACATCCTGCTCCAGCAGCCCGACCTCACCGAGGCGCAGGCCGCCATCATCCAAGACCTCTACCAGACGGGCGGGCGCCTGGCGCGGCTCAACCGCAACCTTCTCCTTCTGGCCAAGGTGGAGAACAACCAATACAGCAAGACGGAGGTGCTCGACGTCGTCGCCGTGCTGCGCGAACAGCTGCCTCTCCTCGCGCCTCTGGCTGAAGGCCTCACGCTCGTGCCCAACTTCCGCCCCGGCTCGTTGCCCGTCAGCGCCAACCGCACGCTCCTCGAAAGCCTCATCAACAATCTCGTCGTCAACGCCGTGCGCCACAACCGCCCGGGCGGACACATCGCCCTCACCGTGACGACCAACCGCCTCGAAGTGGCAAACACGTCCGACGAGCCCATCCTCAGCAGCCAGCACATATTCAACCGTTTCTACCGCTCGCCGGGACAAAAGAAAGGGAACGGACTTGGACTGGCCATCGTCAAGGCCATTTGCGACTTCCACGGCTGGCAAGTGGGCTACAGATTCCGCGAAGGTCTCCACGTCTTTACCGTCACTTTCGGTTGAGCACAAATTCCCCGGCTCCAAACTTTCACCAAAATCGGTCTATACCTTTGCGTCATAAACCAATCTGTGACGCATGAGAAAATCAGTTCTGCTGTGGCTCGCCGCCGCCCTGACCTTGACCGTGCAGGCCCGAACGCCCAACGACTCCCTGCCTTCTGCCGACGGCCACACCCCCACCGACAGCCTCGCCACGCCGTCGCGACGCAGCTTCGCCGCCCGGTTCGACCGCCTTTCCTCCTCGCGGCTCTACCGCGCCACCAGTCTGGGACTGCCGCTCGTTGTGGGCGGACTGCTGGTGAAAAGCGAGGACGACCACTTCCGAAGTCTGCGCAACGACTATCTGCCGCACTTCGACCACCACGCCGACGACTATCTCCAGTACGCTCCCGCCGCCGTCATGCTGGCTTTGAAGGCAGCAGGCGTAAAAGGGCGGAGCACGTGGGGCAGGATGCTCGCCTCCGACGCCGCTTCCGCCCTCCTCATGGCAGGTGTCGTCAATACGCTGAAACAGACCACCCGCGTGACGCGCCCCGACGGGTCAAACAACCATTCCTTCCCCTCCGGCCACACAGCCACAGCCTTCATGACCGCCACCATGCTCACGAAGGAGTATGGGCACAAGAGCCCGTGGGTGAGTATCGGCGCGTACAGCGTAGCCACCGCCACGGGTCTCATGCGTATGGCCAACAACAAGCATTGGCTCAGCGACGTCCTCACTGGGGCAGGCATCGGCATCCTCACGACCGAACTGGGCTACGCTCTGACCGACCTCATCTTCCGCGAAAAAGGGCTCGAAACCACTCTGTCTGCCGACACAACGGCATTCAGCCCACGCCCCTCGTTCGTCAGTCTGTACCTCGGCGTCAACATTCCCCTCAGCGGCTACGACATCGACGAGGCGCACAAATTCCGCACATCGTCGGGCAGCACCACAGGTCTTGAGGGCGCATGGCTTTTCAACCGCTACGTGGGTGTGGGCGGTCGCTTCACGGTGTCGAACACCGCCATCGTGGTGGACGGCAACCAAGCTGAAGACAACACGTTCGACGCCCTGACGCTCAGCGCCGGAGCCTACTTCTCCTGCCCGCTCTCGCCTCATTGGCTCGTGGGGAGCAAAGTGCTCGGCGGTTGGGTACGCTATCCCCGCCTCGACCTCTCTGCGCAACGTATACCCGCGCGGCAAGGTTTCTGTGCGGGGAGCGGTCTCTCGCTCACTTATCGCGCCACGCCCCACTACGGTCTGCGCTTTTTCATGGACTACAACCTCATGCCGTCCCATAGCCGTGGCAGCCGCGAATGGATGAACACGCTAACCTGCGGTGCCGCCCTGTCCGTCATGTTCTGACCGCCCAATCCATACGCCTCTCCCCCTCTCCCCAACATCAATCTCCAACATCACTCTCCCCCCATTTCAGTTTCATCAAATCCCGCTGCGTTTTCCCCGATTTTCGCCCGGGCTTTCAGCAGCTTTTGAAAATTAGTCCCGAAGCCGGCGGCTCACCACTTCACCGGCTCCTGGAGGATGTTGCCGTCGGCGGCGTCCTCAGCCGTGAAGGTGTTGCCGCGATACTGCACGCAGAGCATTACGAGCGGTGCCGTCCCGTTGTTGCGCACCGAGCGCTTGCCGGCGGGCGCCACGCGCACTACGCTGCCCTCCGTCACGGGGAACACTTCGCCGTCCACCTGGAACTCGCCGCTGCCGCTCAGGAAGAAGTAGAGTTCCTCGTGCGTCTTGTGGGTGTGCACGAAACCCGTTTCCGTGCCCGGCTGGAACATCTGGAAGGAGAACTCTCCGCCCGTTGCGCCCAGTGCGGCGCCGCCGAACACCTTGCCCGGAATCTCCACGCCCGGTGCGAGCGTCAGGACGTAGTCGCTCAGTTCGTTCAGTTTGCCGACATTGATGGCGGCGTAGTTCTCAGAGGCTGCAATCTTCTTAATCTCTTTCATTTGTTTTACGTTTTAGAAAGGTGATACATTAGTTTTGTTTTGCGATAAAGATGTCGTCTTTCGGTGAGTCCTGCCGTCCGGACGACGGGGCTGTCCATGTCTTGACGATGGTGCAAAGGTATAAACTAATGGTTTATGAAACAAGAGGTTACGAAGATGTAAGCAGGTTACAAAAAAGTTTGCGTTGCAGAGCGTCAGGCGTTTGCAACGGCAAAAAAATCGGAAAATTTTTCGGGGTCAAACAGGAGAAGCCTACATCAGCTTCACCAGAACGGAGTCGATGCGCGTGTCGTCCATGCGCAGGATGCGGAAGTTGAGGCCGTTCCACGACAGGCGTTCGCCCTCGTGCGGAATGTGTTCGAGCAGTTCCAGAATGAGGCCGCCCACGGTCGAGAAGTCTGTCGTATAGCTGTCCTCCTTGTCGAAGTGGGCGAGGAAGTCATAGAAGGGGCATTGGCCGCGCACCACCCAACTGCAACCGTCGGCGCGCTGCACGATGTCGGGCTCTTCCGTAGGCTCGTCGATGCTGCCCACGAGCCCTTCCAGAATGTCTTTCAGCGAAATGATGCCCTGCACGAGCCCGAATTCGTCGCACACCAGCGCGCGGTTGAGGCGCTTCGACTTGAGTTGCTCGAGCGCCTTGTAGACGGTCATGTTCTCGGGGAAGTAGACCGGCTTCTGCATGATTTTTCGCAGCGTGAAGTTCGGTTTGCCAAGGTGGAGCACCAGTTCCTTGAGCGTCACCATGCCTTGCACGTCGTCGAGGTTCTCGCCCACCACGGGGTAGGCGGCGAAGGGCGAGTCGCGCAACACCTTCTCCACCTCGCCTGCCGTCATGTTGACGTCGAGCGTGACGAGGTCGGCGCGGTGGGTCATGAGCGATTCCACCTTACGGTCGCCCATGACGAGCGCGCGCTCCATGATGTCCTGCTCCACCGCCTGCACTTCGCCCGCTTTCGTGCCCTCCTGGATGACCGACTTGATTTCCTCCTCCGTCACGTGCGTCTCGTCGCGGTGCAGGTGAAAGATGCGGATGAGCCATTCCGTGTTGTGCGAGAGAAACCACACGGCTGGAAACGACAGTCGGGCGAAAAACATCATCAGCGGCGCAGTCAGTCGCGCCGTCGTGTCTGCCATGTCGATGCCGATGCGTTTCGGGAAGAGTTCGCCCAGTTCGCATTGCAGGTAGGTGGCAAATACCACGATGATGGTCTTTGAAATGGCGGGCGCCACGTCGGCAGAGAGTCCCCATCCCGTCAGTACGGCGGCAAAGTCGTCCGCCAGCGTTTCGCCCGAGTAGAGACCCGTCAGGATGGAGACGACCGTGATGCCAATCTGCGCCGTAGAGAGGAACTTGTCGGGGTCGTCCATCAGCTCCAGCGCCATGCGTGCGGCACGGCTGCCCGCTTTTGCTTCCGCCTGAAGGCGCGAGCGGCGGGCGGAGATGAGCGCCACCTCCGAGAGGGAGAAGAAGCCGTTGAAGGCTACCAGTATGAGAATGATGAGTAAATCGAACATGAGTCTTTGCGTCAATTGTCCCGGCGCAGTCCGCAGCATAGAGGGTCAGTCCTCCGCGCCGTCGAAAGCGTTCTCCAGAATCAAACTACAAAATTACGGCTTTTTGGCAGAACGCGGCGTGCGACGGTCGTGATATTTTTGTGAAATTGTAACAAATGGACAGATTTTGCCCACATATACTTTTCTGCGCGCGCCGCGACTTGAACTTTTGCAACTTAGTCCAGTGCTAACTTTCAAAAGTCCTGAGATTTGTTCTCAAAAGCTCAGGACTTTTTTGTATTAGCTCTGGTCTAATTTTAGAAAGCTCAGGACTAATTTTTGATAGTCCGGGCGAAAAACGAGAGAAAACGGGGTGGGGGAATGCGAATAAAAAAGGCGTCCGAAAAAAACTTGAATGTCTTTTTCGGACGCCGTAGGGCTTTGCCTCTTTTATTTATATCGGACTCACTTCCTATTGGTTATCTGTCGCAATGGCGACAGACTCTGTTTCTGAATTCTGGAACAGGTTATTGTATTTCTCCACAAGTGGCATGGAGAACCATTCGCGGATGGATGCGGTGCGCTTTGTGATGTCGTTTTTGAGTGCCATATTTTCTGAGATGTATTGAAGGGGGCTGCTGTTCTGTTTGCAAAGATACGTTCTGCGCGCGCAGGGTTTCACCATTCTGAATCTTTAAAAGAAGGGTTGAGCTATGGGCTGCGCTCTTTTTTATGCGCGGCGAAGTGCGTCGCAGGAGGGCAATTTTCAGGCCGATACGCTTGCTGTGCGCCGCAAAAAGTGTAACTTTGTCCGTCGGTGGCGGCACCGCGTCGCAAAGGACTTGGCGGGGCGCACCGAAAACACACTGTCATCACAAGTAAAAAACAACGCAAACAATGGAACTTACCATAAAAACACTCGACGACCTGCTCCCCGCTGCACGGCAGTTTGTGGAAGCAATGGGCGACCACACAGTCTTTGCCTTCTACGGCAAAATGGGCGCGGGAAAGACCACCTTCATCAAGGTGCTCTGCGAAGTGCTCGGCATTTCGGACGTGGTCAATTCGCCCACCTTCTCCATCGTCAACGAGTACCGCTCCGACACAACGGGCGAACTCGTCTACCACTTCGACTTCTACCGCATCAAAAAGCTGGAGGAGGTCTACGATATGGGCTATGAGGATTATTTCTACTCGGGCGCCGTGTGCTTCATCGAGTGGCCCGAACTCATCGAAGACCTCCTGCCGGGCGATGCCGTAGCGGTACGCGTGGAAGAGCAGGAGGACGGCAGTCGCCTGATTTCGTTCGACGTATAACCCCGCCCCGTGGCGCGCGGTCTTATGGGCTGGCACGCCCACGGCAGTTCCTTTCATTAACACCACACTTTTCCTGTTCAACATCATGAAAATCATTCCCTCCCTCGTCCTCTTTGCTCTACTCTCAGGGGGAGCGTCGGCTCAGACCGTGAGCCGCATGGACGACCTCACGGCTGAGGCGAAAGCTGCCGCCACCGACATCACGCTCACCGGGACGCTCTCGACGACTGGCAACTCCGACTTGCGTCAGCTCCGCGACCTGTGCTGGCAACTCCGCCGCGCCGACCTCTCGAAGGCGGACTGCCCTGTGCTGCCTGCCAACGCGTTCCACTCGCGCCACCGTCTCGCCGAAATCCTCCTGCCCGCCAACCTGAAGCGCCTCGGTTCGCAAGCCTTCTTTGCCTGCGACGCCCTGACGACCCTCAGTCTGCCCGCCACGCTCGACAGCATCGGCGAAGCCGCCTTCTCGGGCTGCGCGGTGCTGCAGGAAGTCACCATTGCAGGCACGCCCGTGATTGGCGCTTTTGCCTTCCAGAACTGCGACGCCCTGCGGACGGTGCGACTGACCTCGGCTGTGCCGCCAGTGGCAGACGCGACTGCCTTCGAGACCATCGACCCCGAAACGTGCCGCCTGGTCGTGCCCGAGGGGAGCGAGAAAGCTTATAAGAAGGCTGAGGGCTGGAACGTATTTTTCAACAAAAAACAGAAGAGCGACGGCGACATCGTGTGCAGTCCTGCCGACGTGCTGCTCCCCATTCCCGAAAGCGTGGCGGTGGATGCCGACGCCAAGCCCCTCCGCGTGAAGTGCTCGTGGCGCATAAGTGCCGCCGCCGGACTGGAAAACGAGGCCGCCCAGGCTGCCCGCATTCTCGGCGAACGCACCGGGCAAGCCGTGGCGACAGACAAGGGACGCAACGTGCTGACACTCTGCCTCGACCCCTCGCTCAGCGACGACGAAGCCTACATTCTCAGCATCACCGAAACGGGAGTGGACATCAAGGGACGCACCGCCGCAGGCGTGTTCTACGGCCTGATGACGCTCGAACAGCTGCTCCGCGCCGATGCCGCCGCACTCTGCTGCGACGTCATCCCCGCCACCGTTGTCAGCGATGCCCCGCGCACCCATATCCGCGAACTCATGGTAGACCCTGCGCGCATCTTTGTGCCCTTCGAGGAACTGAAGGCTTTCATTCCCGAAATGGCACGCTATAAGTTCAACGCCCTCCACCTCCACCTCGTGGACGACCAGGCGTGGCGCATCGAAATCAAGAAGTATCCCGAACTGACGGCGAACGCCTCTTCGCGTGTGGGCATGGACGACATGCAGATGCCCATCTCGGGCTACTACACCCAGGCGCAGATGAAGGAACTTGTCGCCTACGCCGCTACCTATCACGTCGACGTCGTGCCCGAAATCGAAATGCCGGGTCACGAAGTGGCTGCCATCCATTGCTTCCCGCAACTGACGTGCGGCGGCAAGGAAGTGCCCATCCGCACCACCTGCGGTGTGAGCGACGACCTGCTCTGCCCGGGCTCTGAATTCACCTACGAATTTCTGGGCAACGTCTTCCGCGAACTGGCGGAAGTGTTCCCCTCGCCCTACATCCACCTCGGTGGCGACGAGGCAGGCAATCCCGCCCTCGACTGCTGGACGAACTGCACCGACTGCCGCGCGCTCAAACAGCGCTTGGGCATCACCACCACCGACCGCAGCGAGAACTGGCGCTTGCAGAAGTACCTCTTTGACCGCATGATTGACACGCTCCGCACGAAGTACGACAAGACGCCGATGTTCTGGTACGAGACCGACTTCAAGGAGATTCAGGAAGGCTGCGTCACCTTTGCCTGGCGCGTGGGCCTCACCGACGCTGCCGTGCAAGCCGCCATCCGCAACAAGGCGCGCATCATGCTCTGCCCCGGCGAGCACTGCTACTTCGACTACCCCATGGCACGGGGCGACATGCCGGAAGTGAACTGGGGCATGCCCGTCACGACCCTCTACGAAACTTATTCGCTCGACCCCTCTTGGGGACAGGGCGAGGAGTTTGAACGCAACAACCTCTTCGGCGTGGCTGGTACGCTCTGGAGCGAGTGCATCAACTCGCCCGAACGCATCTACTATCAGGCCTACCCCCGTGCGCAAGCCCTGTCTGAAGTGGGTTGGAGCCGCGCTGACGTCCGCAGCTGGGAGGGTTTCCTCAAGCGCCTTGCCCCGACGCTTCGCGACATGCGACGCCGCGGAGTGACGTTCTCGACAGCTTTCTGAGGGGACGGCGATTCTCTAAATTTGCACCCATAATCCCAATCAATATATGCCGCAGCTCCACATCATTACGCCCGTGAAGGACTCCATCGACACCACGCTCGAAACGATTCGCGCGGTGATGGATTCGGAAATCGGGGTGACGCACTCCTACACCGTCTACAACGACTACAGCACGCCCGAAAATACGCGTCGGCTCGCCGAGGCGGCGCGCGAAATGGGGTTCCGTCTGGTCAATCTTTCCGACCTCACCGACCACCCTTCGCCCAACTATCTGCTCGTGCTGCAGACGGCGCGGCGCGAAGCGTTGGCGGAAGACGCGGCACTCTGCATCGTGGAGAGCGACGTCACCGTGCGCCCCGACACGCTCCAGAGCCTCTATGACGGTGCGGCGGCACGTCCCGACTGCGGCATCGCTGCCGCCGTGACGGTGGACGAGGCGGGCGAAATCAACTACCCCTACCTCTACGCCCGCGGCAGTGAGGGACAGGTCGTCGACAACCGCAAGCACCAAAGCTTCTGCTGCTCGCTCCTCACGCCCGAACTGATGCGCCGCTTCGACTTCGACCGCCTCAATCCCGAGAAGAATTGGTTTGACGTCACCATCTCGCACGAGGCACTCGACGCCGGACTCCACAACTACCTCTTCACGACGCTCCCCGTGCTCCACCGCCCGCACCAGAGCCGCCCCTGGAAACAGCTCAAGTACAAGAATCCCCTCAAGTACTATTGGCTCAAGTTTACAAAGGGGCTTGACAAAATCTGACCCGCGACGCACAACCTTCCTCCGACAACCAGAAACAGCAAACTGCCCATGTCCCTCACTCCCCGCGCCCGCCACAAGGGCTTCCTGCACCCCACAACCCTGTTGCTCCACCCCCAATTCGGCGACCTTGCCGACTTTATGCGCTCGCTGCCGCAACGCATGAAGCAGGGCGAGGGCACCGTCATCCACAAGGGGCGCAACGAGTTGAGGCTGATGGACTGCGGCAACCGCCAGTTGGTCGTCAAGGCCTTCCGCCAGCCCAACGTCGTCAACCAGTTTGTCTACGGCACGCTCCGCCCCTCCAAGGCCAAGCGCTCCTACGACAACGCCATGCTCCTGCTCAGCCTGGGCATCGGCACGCCCCAGCCCGTGGGCTACTACAACCTGCGCGGTCTCTTAGGCTTGCGCTTCGACCTCAGCTACTACGTGTCGCTCCGTTCTGTGTGTACCCACCGCTACCAGGAACTCTTCGAGCGCCATTTCGACTACGAGGAGGACGTGCTGCGCGCCATCGGCCGCCTCACGGCGAAGCTCCATGACAACCGATTGGCGCACAAGGATTACGGCCGCGCCAACATCCTCTTTGAGCGTCAGCCCGACGGCGAAATCCTGCTGGAACTGGTCGACCTCAACCGCATGGCGGTCGGTCCCCTCGATGTCCGCGCGGGATGCAAGAACTTTGAGCGCCTGCCCGCCACGCCGCAGATGCACCGCTGGATGGCGGAGGCGTATGCCGAGGCGCGCGGTTTCGACGCCGACGAATGTTACCGCCTGATGACGGCATTCCGCGCCACGCAGGACGGAAAGATTGACGGGAAATATTAGCCTCACCTTTTGGAGCGGCAGATGTTTTGGGGGCAGAAGTGGTCTGAAGCCAAAAAGATTTCCTCCGCCCTCCCTCTCCCCTCCAGAAAACAACCACCAGAAAAAACTCGGAAGCCAATGAAAATCGTTGCTGTCGTTGTCACTTACAACCGGCTCGCGCTGCTGCAGCGCACCATCCTTCAGCTCCACCGCCAGACGCGCCCGCTCGACGACATCGTCGTCGTCAACAACGGGTCGACCGACGGCACGGCGGAATGGCTCGCGACGCAGACCGACCTCACCGTCATCACCCAGGATAACTTGGGCGGCGCAGGCGGTTTCAAAACGGGTATCGCACGGGCGTACGACGACTGCGCCGAGTGGATTTGGTGTATGGACGACGACGTATTCCCCGCCGACGACTGCCTTGCCACCCTCCTCAATACCCTCGCCGTAAAGGAAGCCGACATCCTCGCGCCGCGCCGCTGGCAGGAGGGACGCATCATCTGCAACGACTTCAAGGACTACAACCTCACGCGCCCCTTCTCGTCGATGTACGTGGGCCGCATCGCCAAGCTCGAAGTGACCGAACCGACCTACGTCGCAGGCACAGCCTTCGAGGGACCGCTCATCCGCCGCGGGGTGGTCAAGCTCGTCGGGTTGCCCAACAGCGAACTTTTCATCTTCTGCGACGACACCGACTATTGCCGCCGCGCCAATATGATAGGCTTCCGCATCCTCTACGTCCCCGATGCGCGGATGGAGAAGGCGCTCTTCTTCTCTGACGACACATGGGCGGAGCGCGAGCAGAAAAAGAAGTGGAAACGCTTCTACCAGGTGAGGAATTCCACCTACCTCAACCACCACTACGGCCTAAACTGGGGCGTGCGCTACCTCCGCGGCTTCATCGGCGTGATGGGCTACATCCTCACCGCCGCCGTCACCGCCCCCTTCTCGCGCGCCTGGAGCTACGCCGACATTCCCCGCCTCTGGCGAGCCTATCTCGACGGCATCCACGAACGCCTCGGGAAGATGTAACCCGCGCCACAAACAGCCGCTGCTGTGTCCCTCCTTATAGCGGGAGAGGCGTATAATTTTTATGACTAATCAATATGAAAGAATTTATAAATACTGAGGCGAAAGCCGAAACCGCCGTCCTCGTCGCCCTCATTACCAAGACGCAGGACGAACACAAGACGGCGGAATACCTCGACGAACTGGAATTCCTCGCCGAGACTGCCGGTGCCGTCACCGTCAAGCGCTTCACGCAGCGCATGGACGGCCCCAGCTCCGTCACCTACATCGGCAAGGGCAAACTCGAAGAAATCCGCCAGTTCATCGTCGCTGAAGAAGACGCCGAACGCGAAGTGGGCATGGTCATCTTCGACGACGAACTCTCTGCCAAGCAACTCCGCAACATCGAGCGCGAACTGAAGGTGAAAATCCTCGACCGCACCTCGCTCATCCTCGACATCTTCGCCATGCGCGCCCAGACTGCCAACGCCAAGACGCAAGTGGAACTGGCGCAATACCGCTACATGCTCCCGCGCCTCCAGCGTCTCTGGACGCACCTTGAACGCCAGGGCGGCGGCTCAGGCGGCGGAGGCGGAAAAGGTTCGGTGGGACTGCGCGGCCCTGGCGAAACGCAGCTCGAAATGGACCGCCGTATCATCCTCAACCGCATGGCGTTGCTCAAGCAACGCCTCGCCGACATCGAGCGCCAGAAGACGACGCAGCGCAAAAACCGCGGCAGACTTATCCGCGTGGCACTCGTGGGCTACACCAACGTCGGCAAGTCCACCCTCATCAACCTGCTCGCCAAGGCCGAAGTGTTCGCCGAAAACAAACTCTTTGCCACCCTCGACACCACCGTCCGCAAGGTCATCATCGAGAACCTGCCCTTCCTCCTCGCCGACACCGTCGGCTTCATCCGCAAGCTCCCCACCGACCTTGTGGAGTCGTTCAAGAGCACCCTCGACGAAGTGCGCGAAGCCGACCTCCTCATCCACGTCGTCGACGTGTCGCACCCCGACTTTGAGGAACAAATCGCAGTGGTCGACAAGACCCTCGGCGACTTGGGCTGTTCCGAGAAGCCCCAACTAATCGTCTTCAACAAAGTGGACGCCTACTCGTGGACAGAGAAGGCTGAAGACGACCTCACCCCCGCCACGCGCGAAAACGTCTCGCTCGACCAGCTCATGCGCACCTGGATGGCGCGCCTCGGCGAGGACTGCATTTTCATCTCCGCCCGCGAAAAGATGAACATCGACGAACTCAAAGACCTCATCTACAAGCGCGTCCGCGAACTCCACGTCCAGAAGTACCCCTACAACGACTTCCTCTTCCAAAACTACGACGAGAACGGCGAAGCCTTGTAGAACAGCGCGCCATTCCTTATATATTGCATAAACGACAAATCCCCGCAGCGCCTCTGCCTGCGGGGATTTGTTTTGGTAACGATATACCTGTTGTCCTCGTGCAAATTATTGGCACATAAATGGGCTATG
>JAUNOO010000036.1 GCA_030531095.1 Bacteroidales bacterium | reverse complement strand
GGCGCGAATCGGATTCACTAAATCTTGATACAGATAGTCCTATAAAAATTGGGCTGCGCGTGAAGACTACGGCGCAGCCGCACCGCTTTTCCGGGCAAAAGAAGAGGGTCAAGTCGCGGTTTTGCGATTGACCCTTTGTGGTGCTTGCTTTTTCGGATTTTGCCCTGCGGTTTCGCTTATTCCTCCACCACGCTTTTCTTCAAAATGAGGCGCGACTCGGGACCCATGTTGAAGAGGAGGTCTGCCATGCTGAGGTTGGGCAGGAAACCGTGGCGCTCGCGGAACACCTGATAGTAGGGCGCGGGCGAGAAGTGGACGTCGGCGGCATAGCCCGTCTTGGGGCGGATGGTCTCGCGCAGGTCGTCCACTCCAAGGGCGGCGGCATCGGCGTAGGCGCTCGTGGGTCGGACGTCGGGATGGAGGTCGAGCAGGTCGCAAATCAGCGCGCGGAGACCTTCGTTGAAGTCGACGAGATACTTATAGGGGCGCTCGTAGAAGGGCGCGAAGTCGTCGGCGTAGTAGGCAAAGTAGGGGCTGTTGTCGTAGGCACTGACGAGGGCAGTCCAGTGGAGGTGGCGCCAGTTGCCGTGGTCGCTGATGCGGATGTCGCGCGTGGCTGGCTTGAGGACGTCGCCGTGCTCGATGGGGATGGTGAGTGGCAACGAGCCGTCCGGGCCTGCTATGACGCAGCGGTTGCGGTAGGTCTGCTTCACGTAGTGGTCGCACCGCTCCTCGACGACGTAGGGCGCGGCGTAGAGCTTCGTGAAGTACTGCACCGGGGCGAGGTAGGCGGAGGTGAGCAGGACGGGACGCATGGGGAGGTGTATCGGGGAGATTTATGGGAAGGGCATTTGTAGGTTTTGCCCAAAATGCAGTAAAGATTTATCGGAACGGACGAGTGCCGCAGACTCAGTCGTAGTAGGCCTTGAGCAGAAGGCGGTCTTGGCGGAGGCACTGCCACCAGCGGGCGTCGGGGTCGACGGAATAGGTGATGCAGACGATGCGCCCCACGAGTTGCTGATGACTGACGATGCTCGCGCCTGCCAAATAGGTTTCGGCGGGGAGAATGCCGCGCTGGGGCGTGGTGACTGTGTCGCCGGGCAGACCGCTGATGCTGTCGACGAGGATTTCGCCCGTACCGTCGGGGGCATAGTACGCCACGATGTCGCCGCGTTGCGGGTCGCGCTGGCGGTAGCACGGCGTGCCGAGCAGTTCCTCGAAGGGGAGGTGCAGCCCGTAGGCGGCGCGGTTGACGAGAACGCGGTCGCCGTTCATGAGGTCGAGCCCGGGCTGGTCGGCGGAGAGGGCAAACTGCGTGAAGAACATGGTGCGCACCACGAGCATCAGCACTACGGCGGTGAAGGCAGGCAGCACAACGTAGCGCAAGAAACGCTTGCCGCCCTTCCAGCGGAGCGGTTTCTTGAATGTACGGAAATAGCGCTTTTTTGTCACCATGCTGTAGTCGTGTTTGGAAGCGCGCTGTGACGGACGGCTAACGCCGCCGCGGCGAGGCTTTTATTTGATGTTGGCCACCCACTTGAAGAAGCGGTCCCAACGGATTTTGCCGTCGAAGAGACTGTAGTCGGGGTCGAGCGAAAGCCAGACGAAGAGCGGTTTGCCCACCACGTGGTCCTCGGGCACGAAACCCCAGAAGCGGGAGTCGGCGGAGTTGTCGCGGTTGTCGCCCATCATCCAGTAGTAGTTCATCTTGAACGTATAGCTGTCCGCCACCTGACCGTTGATGTAGATTTTGCCGTCGCGCACCTCGAGCGTATTGCCTTCGTAGATGCGGATGGGGCGCTCGTAGATGGGAAGTGTCTCGAGCGTGAGCTTGAGTGTTTCGCCCTTTTTCGGAATCCAGAGCGGGCCGTAGTTGGCAGTTGTCCAGTTCTTCGCCATGTTGAGCGGATAGAGCTCGTCGCCCTGCGAGAGGGGGTAGCGGCGGGGATTGGGGGCGATGAAGCCGCGGCGGATGAGTTCGCTCTTGACGTGCTCGGTCATGGGGAAGCCGACGCCGCCCTCCAGGTAGGTCAGTTCCTCGTTGGTGATGCCCAGTTCCTTCTTGGTGTCTTCGTCGAGCGCCATGAGGAAGGTGACGATGTAGCGGTACTGCACGTTCTCGGGCTGGGGATTGGGCTTGCCGTCAAGGTAGATGGTGTCGTTGATGATTTGGAGCGTCTGCCCGGGCAAGCCGACGCAGCGCTTGACGTAGTTTTCGCGGCGGTCGGTGGGGCGCGACGTCACTTTGCCGAACTCCTCGGGCGTGGCTTTGATGATGCCTGTGCCCACGGCGTAGCGGGCGGCATATTCGGTCTGCTGGCGGTCGTAGGGCATATCGGGTGTGAGCTGCTCGTAGAGGCCGGACTGCATGAGCGTGGCAGCACCGATGCTATACGCCATGCCGTAGTAGTCCTGCTCGGGATGGCTGAGCGCCACGGTGTCGCCCGAAGGATAATTGAACACCACAATATCGTTGAGTTTCACCTCGCCCAGACCGTCGACGCGGCGGTACTCCCACTGCGGCCACTCGAGGTAGCTCTTGCCACCGGTGATGGGCATCGTATTTTGCGTGAGCGGCATCGTGAGCGGCGTTTGCGGAATGCGCGGGCCATAGGAAAGTTTCGACACGAGGAGGTAGTCGCCCGTGAGGAGCGTCTTCTCGAGCGAGGAGGAGGGGATGACGAAGTTCTGGAAAAAGAACTGGTTGAGGAAATAGATGGCGACGAGGGCAAAGACGATGGCGTCGACCCAGCTCATCAGGACGCGGGCGGCGGGGTTCTTCAGGTTTTTCCACCAGTTCCACTTGATGAATTTGGTGATGTAGGCGTCGTAGATGAAAGGCACAACGATGAGGCCCCACCACGACTCGACCCAATAGAGGAACAGGAGGTAGAGAACAAGTACGATGAGGAACTTGATGAGGCTGCGTTTGCGCGCTGGAATTTTCGAGAGGAACATGATGGGGAGGGATGTTTTTTAGAAATCGAAGAGGTCGTCGGTGGTCAGCAGGCCGGAATGGGTCGCGGTGAACTCCGCTGCCAGCACAGCGCCGAGGGCGAAGCCGCGACGGTTGTGGGCGTCGTGGGTGATGGTGATGGCGTCGGCGGGACTGTCGTAGGTGATGGTATGGATGCCCGGCACTTCGTCGCGACGGATGGCGTCGATGCGGAGAAGATTGTGGGGCTGGTTGGTCGTGCCGCTCACCGTGCCGTCGGCGTTGTGGACTTCGCCTTTCACCCAGTCGGTCTTGCGGTCCACCTCGGCGCAAATCTGTTCGGCAAGCGTAATGGCGGTGCCGCTCGGGGCGTCGAGCTTGTGGACGTGGTGCGTCTCGACCATCGACACGTCGTAGTCGGCAAACTGGTTCATGATGCGGGCGAGATATTTGTTGACCGCCGAGAAAATGGCGACGCCGAGCGAGAAGTTTGAGGCCCAGAAGAGCGTATTGCCCTCAGCGATGAGGCGCTGCACGTCGGCTTCGTGGTCTTTCTTCCAGCCCGTCGAACCGCTCACCACCTTGACCCCCGCCTTGAAGGCCTTGAGGAAGTTGGCGTAGGCCGTTGTCGGCGTTGTGAACTCGATGGCGACATCGGCGCTCTTGAAGGCCGGAGAATCGAACTCTTCGGGGTTGTCCACGTCGATGATGGAAACTATTTCGTGTCCGCGGCTCAGGGCGATTTCTTCAATCATGTGACCCATTTTGCCGTATCCAATCAATGCTATTTTCATGTCTTGAGTATGTACTGCCGTGTGGGGGCTATGTTTTGCGGAGCAAATTTAGTGAATTGTAATGACTTGCGTGACCAAAATTCCAACTTTTTGCGAAAGACGGGGCGGCGGGCTGGGCAAAGTCAGTCGGTTCTAAGCGCCACGGCGGAGGGAGAGGGGATTTTATGCGCCGGTGCTTGCTTGCCAGAAATCTATTTGAAAATTTCCAAAATCACCGATGGAATCGGACTTTTTTGAACTTCGCAAAAACAAGAAACCGCCGCAATTCTGGTCGCGCTGACCGAGGATTGCGGCGGTTGGGTGGGTTATCGGATTGGGACGTTTAGTCCTTTACCGTCAGGAGGTAGTAGTTCTTCTTACCGCGCTGCACGATGAGGTACTTGCCGGCGATGAGGTCTTCGGCAGAAATCTGCTGGTCGAAGGCGGCGAGTTTTTCCTTGTTGAGGCTGACGCCACCGCCCTGGGTGAGCTTGCGCATCTCGCCTTTCGAGGCGAAGCACTGCGTGGTCTCGGCGAGGAGGTCGACGGCCTTGGCGCCGATGACCTGGTCCTTGCTGACGGTGAACTGGGGCACACCGTCGAAGACGCTCAGCAGCGTGTCTTCGTCGAGCTTCAGGAGGCTCTCCTTCGTGGCTTTGCCGAAGAGGATGTTGGAGGCTTCGAGGGCGGTTTCGTAGTCCTCGCGGCTGTGAACCATGCAGGTCACTTCCTCGCCCAGGCGCTTCTGCAGGTTGCGGCGGCCGGGGTCGGCACGGTGCTCCTCGATGAGGGCGTCGATTTCCTCTTTGGTGAGCGAGGTGAAGATTTTGATGTAGCGCTCGGCTTCCTCGTCGCTCACGTTGAGCCAGAACTGGTAGAACTTATAGGGCGTGGTATAGCGGCGGTCGAGCCATACGTTTCCCTGCTCAGTCTTGCCGAATTTCTTGCCGTCGGCCTTCGTGATGAGCGGACAGGTGAGGGCGAATGCCTCAGCCTCGTTGCCGAGGGTGCGGCGTATCAGCTCAGTACCCGTGGTGATGTTGCCCCACTGGTCGGAGCCGCCCATCTGGAGCTTGCAGTTCTTGGTCTGGTAGAGGTGGAGAAAGTCGTATCCCTGGAGCAGCTGGTAGGTGAACTCCGTGAACGACAGACCGTCGCGGGCTTCGCCGTTGAGGCGCTTCTTCACGCTGTCCTTCGCCATCATGTAGTTGACGGTGATGTGCTTGCCCACCTCGCGGGCGAAGTCGAGGAAGGTGAAGTCCTTCATCCAGTCGTAGTTATTGGAGAGTTCGGCGGCGTTGGGCGCGTCCGAGTCGAAGTCGAGGAAGTGGCTCAACTGCTGCTTGATGCAGCTCACGTTGTGGCGCAGCACGTCCTCAGTGAGGAGGTTGCGCTCGGCGCTCTTGCCAGAGGGGTCGCCAATCATGCCGGTGGCACCGCCCACGAGGGCGATGGGCTTGTGACCCGCGCGCTGGAAGTGGCGGAGCATCATCACAGAGCAGAGGTGTCCGATGTGGAGCGAGTCGGCAGTAGGGTCGATGCCTACGTAGGCTGTCACTTGTTCCTTTTCGAGCAGTTCTTCCGTGCCCGGCATCATCTGGTGGAGCATACCGCGCCACCGCAGTTCGTCTACAAAATTCATAGGTTGGTATGTGGTTGTTTTTTGTGATTTCTTTTGTTTGTGGGATAATCGTTTTTTGGGTGGAGCGGCGCAAAGTGCATACGCTCCTCTGGAGAACACCTTTAAGGTGCGTCAGAATAGGTGAGATGCTAGGCGCTGAGATTGAGTGTGAAGGGAGCATACTGAAGTATGTGACCGAACACGAATATCGAAAGCAACGACGCAGATTGCCTATTATGACACACCGGCTACTTCAACATCGCGAGCGTTTTGCTCAACAGGGCGAGGGCGTTGTCCTCCTCCGCCTCCATGATTTCGCGCTCGCCCGGCCCTTTGTCGTTGATGCCGCAGAGGTGGAGAATGCCATGGATGACCACGCGGTGAAGCTCGTCCTCATAGGTTTTTCCGAAGAGCTCGGCGTTGGAGCGCACCGTGTCGAGACTGATGAAGAGGTCGCCGCTCAGGACGTTTCCCCGGCAATAATCGAAGGTGATGATGTCCGTGTAGTAGTCGTGTTGCAGATATTGACGGTTCACCTCCAGAATCTTCTCGTCGTCGCAAAATATGTAGGCAATTTCGCCCACACGCTTGCCGTAGCTCTGAGCCACAGCCTTCACCCACGCCGTCGTTTCGGGTTGCGACAGGTGGGCGGGCATTTCGACGTTGATAGTGTTGTATGTAATCATTCCTATTGCAGGGAGTGTGCGTGAAATATATTTTTCCTACAACCGGCGCATCCGTCAGAAAAGCGTCGGCTGGGCAATGTTGCCCGAGTAGATGTCGCGCCCCAAGTGCTTGTAGGCCAACGGCGTCACCTCGCGGCCACGCGGCGTGCGGCGAATGAAGCCCTCCTTGATGAGGAACGGCTCATACACCTCCTCCAGCGTGCCCGGGTCTTCACCAATCGCCGTAGCGATAGTCGTGATGCCCACGGGGCCGCCCTTAAACTTGTCGATGATGGTGAGCAGAATCTTGTTGTCTATCTCGTCCAAGCCGTAGCGGTCTATGTTGAGCGCCTCGAGGGCGAAGCGTGCAATCTCCGTGTCGATGCGGCCGTTACCCTTCACCTGCGCGAAGTCGCGGACGCGGCGCAGCAGGGCGTTGGCGATACGCGGCGTGCCGCGCGACCGACCCGCAATCTCCGCCGCAGCGTCCGACGTCATCGGCACGCGCAGAATGTCCGCCGAGCGGTGGATAATCGTCTGCAACGTGGCAGCGTCATAGTATTCCAGATGGAGGTTGATGCCGAAGCGCGCACGGAGCGGAGCCGTGAGCAGACCGCTGCGCGTCGTGGCCCCCACCAGCGTAAAGGGGTTGAGGTCAATCTGAATCGACCGAGCCGCCGGACCGCGGTCAATCATGATGTCGATGCGGTAGTCCTCCATAGCCGAGTAGAGGTATTCCTCCACAACCGGCGCGAGGCGGTGGATTTCGTCGATGAAGAGCACATCGTTAGGCTCAAGACTCGTAAGCAGTCCGGCCAAGTCGCCCGGTTTGTCGAGCACCGGCCCCGACGTAATCTTGAAGCCCACGCCAAGTTCGTTGGCGATGATGTTCGAGAGCGTCGTCTTGCCTAGACCCGGCGGGCCATGCAGGAGCGTATGGTCCAGCGGTTCGCCGCGGTATTTCGCCGCCTCCACGAAGACGCGCAAGTTCTCCACCACCTTCTGCTGTCCGCTGAAATCCTCGAAGGACAGCGGGCGCAAGGCGTTCTCGAAATCGCGGTCCGATTTGGACGGCGTCTGTTGTTCCGAACGTATGTCAAAAGTGTCTTCTGCCATATTCGGCGCAAAGTTACAGATTATTTGGCAGATGCCACCCTTTGCGCCGCGCTATTTTGTCGCGCCGGGTCTCTGCAGGGCGAAAAAATGAGGGCTTTCGAAAAATATCTCTGTGATACTTCTCCAAAAGCTCAGGACTAATTTCAAAAAGCTCAGGACTATTTTTTGATAGCTCAGGACTAATTTCTGAAAGTTGCGGAGGCGGTGGGGAATGGATACGAAAAAAGGGGACTGCACCAAAACTTGCGTCTTGGTACAGTCCCCAAAATCAAACTGCGGCGACATTTTTGGACGGGATTGCCGTCGGCTCGCCTTTTTATAACTAACTTTGTGCGCAAATTTGCTACGCACCTATGGTACTTAATTACATCTGGATTGCCTTTTTCGTGGTGGCGTTCGTCATCGCCCTCATTAAACTCGTCTTTTTCGGAGACTTATCTGTGTTCCCCGACATCATGAATTCCACCTTCGATACGTCGAAAACGGCGTTCGAGATTTCGCTCGGCCTCACCGGGGTGCTCTCACTCTGGCTCGGGGTGATGAAAATCGGAGAGAAGGGCGGTGTGGTCAATGTTTTGGCAAAAATTCTTGGACCGGTCTTCTCCAAACTCTTTCCCGACATTCCCAAGGGGCATCCCGTCATCGGCAACATTTTCATGAACATCTCCGCCAATATGCTGGGGCTGGACAATGCTGCCACACCACTCGGGCTCAAGGCAATGGAGGGATTGCAGAGCCTCAACGACAAGAAGGACACTGCCACCAACCCCATGATTATGTTCCTCGTGCTCAACACGTCGGGACTTACCATCATTCCCGTGAGCATCCTCGTCTACAGGGCGCAACTGGGCGCGGCGCAACCCACTGACGTGTTCGTCCCCATCCTTATCGCCACGTTCTTCTCTACGCTGGCGGGCATCATCGCCACAAGCCTCTACCAGCGCATCAACCTTCTCAACCGCACCTTGTTGCTGACGCTCGGCGTGCTGTCGCTCGGCGTGGCGGCGCTCATCTGGGGCTTTGCCCAGCTCGACGGTCCGATGATGAACACCGTGGGCACGACCACAGCCAATGTTCTCCTATTCCTCGTCATCATGGCGTTTCTATTTGCCGGCATCCGCAAGCGCGTCAATGTCTACGATGCCTTTGTGGAGGGCGCTAAGGAAGGTTTTACCACCGCCGTCCGCATCATCCCCTACCTCGTCGCCATCCTTGTCGGCATCGGCGTCTTCCGCGCGTCGGGGGCTATGGACTGGATTATCAACGGCATTGGCTGGTGCGTGGAACAGATGGGTTGCCCGACCGACTGGGTCGGCGCGCTCCCCACTGCCATCATGAAGCCGTTGAGCGGCAGCGGGGCGCGCGGCATGATGGTCGATGCTATGCAGACCTACGGCGCTGACTCTTTCGTGGGTCGACTGAGCTGCATCTTCCAAGGTTCGACCGACACCACGTTCTACATCCTCGCCGTCTACTTCGGCTCGGTGGGCGTCCGCCATACCCGCCACGCCGTGACCTGCGGTCTGCTCGCCGACCTGGCAGGCGTTGTCGCGGCAGTGCTTGTCTGCTACTTCTTCTTCGGCCACTGATTAGCCTTCGGCAAAAAATAGAACCAATCCCCCTACACACAACAATCACCAATGGCAGACTTGAAATCGCTGGCCAAGGACACGGCCATCTACGGTCTGAGCAGCATCATCGGGCGCTTCCTCAACTACCTCCTCGTGCCGCTCTATACCGCCAAGCTCGCCGCCGCGTCGGGCGGTTACGGCGTCATCACTGAGGTCTACAGCTACGTCGCCCTCCTGCTCGTCATCCTCACGTTCGGCATGGAGACCACCTTCTTCCGCTTCGTCAACAAGTCGGACGAAGACCCGCGGCGCGTCTATTCCACCACCCTCATTGCCGTGGGCACAGTGGGTCTCGTCTTCATCGCCCTCGTCCTGCTCTTCCTCCCCACCGTGTCGGCCTTCCTCGACTATGCCGACCACCCCGAGTACATCAGCATGATGGCCATCTGCGTCGCCATCGACGCCTTCCAGTGCATCACCTTTGCCTACCTCCGCTACCAGCGCCGCCCCATCAAGTTCGCCGCGCTCAAGCTCCTCTTCATCTTTGCCAACATCCTGCTCAACGTCGTCTTCTTCGTCGTTCTCGACTGCCGCGACGTGTTCTACGCCTTCGCCGCCAACCTGTTCTGCACCGCCGCCATCACATTCTTCTTCTACCCCGAGCTCACCGGCTTCCGCTGGCAGTTCGACCGCCGTTTGCTCCGCCGCATGCTTGCCTACGCCTGGCCCATCCTCGTTTTGGGCATAGCAGGCATTCTCAACCAGACAGCGGACAAGATGATATTCCCCCGCATGGTCGAGGGACAGGAAGGCAAGGTGCAGCTCGGCATCTACGGCGCCAGCGTCAAGATAGCGATGATAATGGCCATGATTACGCAAGCCTTCCGCTACGCCTACGAGCCCTTCGTCTTTGCTGGACAGAAGGATAAGGACAACCGCGAGACCTACGCCCGCGCCATGAAGTTCTTCATCATCTTCACGCTCCTCGCCTTCCTCGTGGTCGTCGGCTACCTCGACGTCCTCAAGTACATCATTGCGCCGGGCTACTGGGAGGGCTTAAAAGTCGTTCCCATCGTCATGGCTGCCGAAATCATGATGGGCGTCTACTTCAACCTCTCCTTCTGGTACAAGCTCATCGACCGCACCATCTGGGGCGCGTGGTTCTCTGGCGCCGGCTGCCTCGTGCTCATCACCGTCAACGTCCTTTTCATCCCCCAGTACGGCTACATGGCCTGCGCTTGGGCTGGCGTGGCAGGCTACGGCACCGCCATGCTCCTCAGCTACTTTGTGGGGCAGAAGTACTACCCCATCGCCTACCCTCTCAAGAGCATTGCCGTCTACGTCCTGATAGCCGCCCTCTTCTTTGCCGTCATGACGTTCACGCCCCGCGAGTGGCCCGCCCTCGTCCGCCTCGGCATCAACACCGTCTGCATCCTCCTCTTCGTGGGGCACATCCTCTACCACGACTTGCCCCTCGCCTCGCTTCCCGTGGTGGGAAAATATTTCAGGAAGAAATAAGCCGCCGATATAAAGAAAATATACGTCGACTGTATATATATGACACAAACCGACTTCCAACAAACCACCCTCCCCTGCGGCTTGCGCGTCGTCCACGACCGCACGTCGTCCGGCGTTATCTATTGCGGCTACATCGTCCTTGCCGGGACGCGCCACGAAGCCCCCGCCGACTCTGGAATGGCCCATTTCATCGAGCATCTCAGCTTCAAGGGCACCGAGCGACGCCGCGCCTTCCACATCTCCAACGGCTTGGAGCGCGTGGGCGGCGACCTCAACGCCTTCACCAACAAGCAGGAGACGGTCTACTACGCCACCGTCCTGCGCCCCGACTTTGCCCGCGCCGTCGACCTCCTCACCGACCTCGTCTTCCACAGCGTCTATCCGCAGCACGAGATTGACCGCGAAGTGGAGGTTATCTGCGATGAAATCGACAGTTACAAGGACACCCCCTCCGAACTCATCTTCGACGAATTCGAGTCGATGCTCTTCAGCGGCAATCCCCTCGGGCGCGACATCCTCGGCGACACCGACCGCCTGCGCAGCTACACCACTGCCGACGCACGCCGCTTCACCGACTGCTACTACCGCCCCGACAACGCCGTGTTCTACGTCCGCGGCGACCTCGATTTCAATCGCGTCGTCCGCACGCTCGAGCGTTTCCTTCCCGCCACGCCGTCCGACCTCCCGCTGCCGTCGAAGCCCCTCTCCCCGACGTTGCGCCGCGAAGCTGAGGAGCGCGTTGTGGAGAAACACACCCACCAGGCTCACGTCCTCATCGGCACACAGACCTATGGCGGCAGCGACGAACGCCGCTTCGGACTGATGCTGCTCAACAACATGCTTGGCGGGCCGGGCATGAACTCCCGGCTCAACATGAGCCTGCGCGAGCACAGCGGTCTCGTCTATTCCGTCGACGCGTCGCTCACCACCTACCCCGACGCCGGCACCTGGGGCGTCTACTTCGGTTGCGATGCCCACGACGTGGCGCGTTGCCGCCGCCTCGTCAATAAGGAATTGCGCCGTTTCATCGACGATTTGCTCAGCCCCGCCCAACTCGCCGCTGCCAAGAAGCAACTCTGCGGCCAAATCGGCATCGCCTGCGACAACGCCGAGAACTACGCCCTCGCCATGGGCAAGACTTTCGCCCACTACAACGCCCGCTACGACGTGCCCGCCCTCTGCCAGCGCCTCCACGAGGTCACCGCCGACGAACTGCAGACCATCGCCGCCGAGGTCTACGACCCCGCGCGCCTCACTACGCTCATTTACCGATAAAACGGGCGTTTCGAAGTAGTCTGCCAAGAACACCTTCCGCCCTGCGTCCCCTGTTTCCTCCCTTTCTGCTCAATAAAAGATGACCCATCCCCTTTCCCTTTTCAAGTATTGTCCGCGCTGCGGTTCGTCCCGTTTCGCCGAACACGATGCCCGCGCCAAGCGCTGCGCCGACTGCGGTTTCACCTACTACCACAACGCCTCAGCCGCCACCGTCGCCGTCATTTTCGACGCCGAGGACCGTCTGCTCGTGTTGCGCCGCGCCCTCGAGCCTGCCCGCGGCACCCTCGACCTCCCCGGCGGATTTGTCGACCCCGGCGAGAGCATCACCGAGGGCTGCCTGCGCGAAATCCGCGAGGAAACGGGTGCCGAAGCCGCCATCGACCGCTTCCTCTTCTCGTGCCCCAACGTCTACCGCTTCTCCGGCTTCGACGTCCACACCGCCGACGCCTTCTTCCTCTGCCACCTGCTGCCTGGCCAGACGGTCTGCGCCGCCGACGATGCAGCCGACCTCTTTTGGTTGCCGCTCAGCCAAGTGCGTCCCGACGATTTCGGCCTCAGCTCCATCCGCGAAGGCGTCCGCCTGCTGCTGGCGCGCCTTGCCGATGGCAATCTTTAACCACCAGAATTTGTCCGTGTCCCGCGAAAGGCGTAACTTGCGCCCGCTTTCAAAAGTCAGAACCAAATCATTTTTTCACCAACAAAAGAACTATACATTATGGCTACAGTCACATTCCAAGGCACACCCGTCAGCCTCGTAGGCACGCTCCCCGCCGTCGGCGAGAAAGCCCCCAAATTTGGCGGCGTAAAGGGTGACCTCAGCGTTCTCCACCTGCCCGACCTCATCGGCAAGCGCGTCGTGCTCAACATCTTCCCCAGCCTCGACACGCCCGTCTGCGCCGCCTCCGTGCGCCGCTTCAACAAGGCAGCCTCCTCGCTCGACAACACCGTCGTGCTCTGCGTCTCCAAGGACCTCCCCTTCGCCCAGAGCCGCTTCTGCACCACCGAGGGGCTTGAGAACGTCATCCCCGTGAGCACCTTCCGCTGCAAGTGTTTCGACGAAAAGTACGGCCTCACCATCACCGACGGCCCGCTCAAGGGACTCCTCGCCCGCGCCGTCGTGGTCATCAACGAAGAGGGCGAAATCATCTACGAAGAACTCGTGTCCGAAATCACCAACGAGCCCAACTACGAAGCCGCCCTCAGCGCCCTGAAGTAAATCCCCAGACCGCCGCGCCACGACCTGACCGCCGGCGGCGCACACCTATTTATATATAGAGGCAGAGTCAGAATGCAAGTTCCGGCTCTGCCTCTTTTCGTGGTTCATACCGCTTCCCGATATGTCCCACAGCGCGCCGCCGTCCGCCTACAGCAAATACTTGTGGAAAACCCGCACCTGCTTCGGCGTAAACCGTCGAATTCGGGGGCGGTAGCCGCAAGCCTTCAGTTCGGTGAGCAGTTGTATGTCCGCCTTCAGCCAGCGGTTCAGTCTCGCCACGGCGACTACCGGGTTCTCGCTGTCAAAGCAGCATCGGGCGACTTCGCGTCGCGTCATGGGGCGCACTAAGCGCGTCTTCTTGGTATTCATTTCTCTTTGTCTTAAAGCGTTAAACATTAAATTTCCTGCGGATGTCGTCCACACCTTCTGGCGTGATGTGCATCCCCGTTTCCTGTTTCGCCATCGCGGCGATGAGGCGGCCAATCTGTGGGCCTTCCGTGCTGAGCGTCTCGTCTGGGCGCAGTCGGCTGCGACCGCAAACGCACGCCACGTAGAGGGCAGTGCGGTTTTCCGAAGGCGGCGCCCAGCGGGCAATGACCTTCTCCGGCGTGTCGCAGCCGTAGCGCGTGATGTAGTTCTTCAGCAGCACCACCGCGGCGCGGTAGCCATAGTCCGGCGCGATGAATTTGCAGAACCCCTTCACGTTCGGCGTAGCGGGATGCAGCCCGAGCCAGTGGTTGGTAGAGACATAACGGATATTCAGCGGATTGCGGTTGGCGCAACCCAAGTTTTCATTCTTCATGGCAATTTTCTTTCTCTCGTTTATCCAATGTGGTACAAATAATAAGGTAGTCCGGGCTCTTCCCGAGTCCCATTTTTGATGACTGTGTTCCGTGAGCGCGCTGTGGATACGGTGCAAAGATACGGCGCAATATTCCGAAATTTTCGGACTGTCCAGTTTTTTCAAATAAAAATTTTGAGCTTACCACCTCGTGGGGCAGACCAGACGGCACGTGCCGCCGCTGCCGCAAGACTAAACCACATAGCAAGCAAAAGGCCGCTTCCTCACGGAGACGGCCTTCTTTGACATGGACATAACAATTTAAATTTTCTACTTGATTTGCTGTGGTTGCTAATCTGAGTGCAAAGGTACGGGCTTCTGGAGCGCCGTGCAATACCTAATTATGGGTATTTTAGCCTTTTACATGATGAGCCGATTTGCTTTTTGCCCCCAAATCAGGGTGTTAAGGGCGCAAGCAGCGGGTGCAAACCATGAAATGTTGTGATGTCCAGTATGGGGTTGAACGACTGAGCGCGGTCAGTCGAGTTTGTAGGAAAGTGAGATGAGGGCGGAGAAATTGCGGCCGCCATCGCTGCAGGTGCGCACCATGCCAAAGTCTGCCTCCAGTCCGAGGGTGAGTCCGGAAGGGAACTGGTAGCCCACGAGCGCCTGCGCGCCAGCGTCGAAGCGGCGCATACCGCCTGAGCCGAAGGTGTTGTTTTCGTAGTAGTACTTCTCGCTGCCCGTGCG
Source organism: Bacteroidales bacterium (assembly GCA_030531095.1). Taxonomy (GTDB): domain Bacteria; phylum Bacteroidota; class Bacteroidia; order Bacteroidales; family Bacteroidaceae; genus Alloprevotella. The sequence continues at coordinate 2,631 of JAUNOO010000036.1, read as the reverse complement.
GTCGGTGTCGCCCTTGGTCTTCACTTTGCCGAAGAGTCCGCACGCCACATAGGGACCAGCAGAGACGACGAGGTAGCGCGACTCGGAGAGGCGGTAGTAGTAGCTGAAGAGGATGGGGATTTCGAGGTAGTTAGCCGACGTGGAGCGCGACATGATGCTGTAGACCGGGTCGCCGTGCTCGTCGTAGACGGCATTGCCCTCGTCGTCGGTGAGGCGCACCTGCTGGTCAGCGTCCTTCCAGCCCTTGCCGTAGAAGGCAATGCCCGGGGTGATGGTCCAGTGCTGGTCGAACTCGTATTCGTAGCCGACGCCTATTTTATAAGCGCCCACCACGCGGGCGTCACCATACTGGGTGGCAAGTCCGCCGCCGACGTTGAACTTGACAGACTGTGCCGACGCAGTGGCAGGCAGCAGGAGCAGGCACAAAGCGACCACGGCACGCCACGCCGCGGTGCGACCTGTAATGGAATGTAGGTTCATAGTTTTGTTTCGTGTAAAAGAAAATAGAAGTTAGGGCTTCTGCGATCTAAAACCGGCGCAGTACGGCAACCGTCATCACTTTTCAAAGAACTGACGCCAGTCATCCTTCCGGCGTGGTTTCTCCGGCTCGAAACCGTCGTCCTTGCGACCCTTGCGGCCGCCTTTCCGCGCCTTGCCTTCAGCTTTCCACGACTGTTTCAGACCGCGCGGAGCGGCGTCGGCTTCATAGCTGCGGGCGCGTCCCTTGCGGTCGTTGCGGGCACTGCGGCTTTCCTTGCCGCTGCCGCCTTGCGATTCGCGTTCGGCACCGTCCACCACGACCTGGCGGTCGCCCACTTTGGCCTTCGCCATCTTGCGGAGCACGATGTCCGCCTGTTCTTCGGGCACTTCAAAGAAGGAGCAGTTGGTGGTGAGGTCAATGCGGCCAATCTCAATCTTGCCCTTGACGTAGCGGTTCACGAGGTTGATGATTTCGCGGGCGTAGAAGTTGTCGCGCTTGCCGAGGTTGATGAAGAGTCGCTTGTAGCCCGGTTCCGCCTCGCGTGGACCCGAGTTGCGCTCGCGGCGCGGACGGTCGGTGCGGGCGGACTTTTCGCCCTTCTCGCCACGTTCGCGGAAACCGCGTCCGGCAGTGGGCTGCACGATTTCGGGCGCGTCGGCGTAGTAGTCGAGGAAGCGGCCGAACTCGCGGCTGACAATGCGCTTGATGAGGTCTTCCTTGGTGAGCCAGTCGAGTTTGCGGTAGATTTCGGGCAGGAAGGGCGCAATCTGGTTGTCGTCCACCTGGATGCGCTCCAGCTCGTCCATGACGCGGTAGAGCTGCTTGGTACAGATTTCCTGCGGTTCAGGAAGAACGCCCGCCTCAAACTCCTTACCTATGACCTTCTCGATGACACGCACTTTGCCCTTCTCGCGCAGGTGGATGATGGAGATGCTCGTACCGCGCTTTCCGGCGCGCCCAGTGCGGCCCGAGCGGTGGGTATAGTTCTCCACGTCGTCGGGGAGGCCGTAGTTGATGACGTGTGTGAGTTCTTCCACGTCGAGTCCGCGGGCAGCCACGTCGGTGGCGACGAGGAGCTGCGTGCGGCGCTGGCGGAACTTCTGCATGGTGAGGTCGCGCTGCGCCTGCGAGAGGTCGCCGTGGAGGGCTTCGGCGTTGTATCCGTCCTTGATGAGGAGGTCAGCCACCTCCTGCGTTTCCAGACGGGTGCGGCAGAAGATGATGGCGTAGATTTTGGGGTAATAGTCGACCACGCGCTTGAGGGCGAGATATTTGTCCTTGGCGTGGACGAGGTAGTAGATATGGTTGACGTTCTCCGCGCCTTCGTTGCGCGAGCCCACCACGATTTCCTTGTAGTCGTGGAGGTAAGTCTTGGCGATGCGCTCAATTTCCTTGCCCATCGTGGCAGAGAAGAGGAGCGTATTGCGTTCGGCAGGCACGCCGGCGAGGATTTCGTCGATGCTTTCGGTGAAGCCCATGTTGAGCATCTCGTCCGCCTCGTCGAGCACCACGTTCTCCACGGCGTCGAGCTTTGCCACACCGCGCTTCATGAGGTCGATGAGTCGGCCCGGGGTGGCGACGATGACCTGCGCCCCCTTCTTGAGGGCGCGTATCTGGCTCTCAATGCTGGAGCCGCCGTAGACGGCGAGCACGTGCAGTCCGTCAATGTAGCGGGAGTATTCCTTGAGGTCGCCCGTTATCTGGAGGCAGAGCTCGCGCGTGGGACTGAGGATGACAGCCTGCGTGGCGCGGTCTTCGGGGTTCACCTTCTGCAGCACAGGAAGGCCGTATGCGGCAGTCTTGCCCGTACCCGTCTGGGCAAGGGCGATGACATCGTTGCCGACGCCGAGCAAATAGGGAATGACTTCTTCCTGGACGGGCATAGGCGACTCGTAGCCCATCTCTGAAATGGCGCGACGAATCTCTTCGGAGACGCCCAGTTCTTCAAATGTTTTCAAATTGCGTGGGTATAAATAGGATTATAATCGCCGCAAAGTTACAGAAATAAAGCGACCGCACCAAACGAACGGCGCAACTACCATCGCGCGCGTACATATAATATATGTCAACTGCGCAGCGGGGTGAACAAAACGGGGCTCGGACTATCAAAAATTAGTCCTGAGCTATTGAAAATTAGTCCTGAGCTTTTT
>JAUNOO010000035.1 GCA_030531095.1 Bacteroidales bacterium | reverse complement strand
AGCTCAGGACTAATTTTTGATAGTCCGGGCGAAAAACGAGAGAAAACGGGGTGGGAAATGCGAATAAAAAAAGGCGTCCGAAAAAAACTTGGATGTCTTTTTCGGACGCCGATGGGCTTTGAACTTTTTATTTATGTCGGACTCACTTCCTGTTGAGAAGCGGTTCAGAAAGAAACTTTATATTTACGAGATGCAGATAAATACAACCAACTACAAGATCTATTTCTGAATCCTTGAAGAGATTATTATATTTCTCCACAAGTGGCAGGGTAAACCATTCGCGGAGGGAGGCGGGGCGCTTTATGATGTTGTTTTTTCTGGTCATATTTTCTGAGATGTATTGAAGGGGGCTGCTGTTCTGCCTGCAAAGATACGTTCTGTTCGCAAAGGGGTTTCACCATTCCTAACCATTAAAAGAGGGGTTGCATGGACTGATAAATTATTGAACTTTTATGTTCAAAAATACTTGCGGGGGACTTTGGGCGTCACAAATTATATGAAGGACGGCTTGCTGGAAACAACAATTTTGTAACTTTGCAGTCATACACATAACCGCTATAAATTTATACCATAATATATGAATAGGTCTTTTCTCTCTGTACCCCTATGCCGGGTGCTGATGTGCGCGTGGGCAGCTGTCTGCTCGCTTGGCGCAGAAGCTGCTCTACAAGCAGATGGTGAATACTACATTTGGCTCAATATCTACGAAAAGGTGTTGGGCGAGAGCGAGGACGGCACGGCGCCCGCCCTTTCTGAGTATGGCACGAACGCGGACTCACTGAGCTACGTGTTTGTGGCTGAAGAATCGGGAAGTACGGGCTACGTCCTGCTCCGCCAGAAGAGTTCGGGACGCTATCTGGCCGCCTCGAGCAGCAACACGTGGAGCGTGACGCTGGAAAGTACCCGTGGCACGACTTCCCGTTACTGCTGGAAGGTTGAAGAGGGCACTTACTCGTATATCACCAACGGAAAAGGACCGTCTACCTATCTGGGCATTGACGGCGGACAGAAGAGTTACTCGTACGTGAGCGTCTTCTACGACAAACCGAAAGGCAGTCACGCGCAGATGAGCATCATTCCCGCCGTGGGCAACTGGGACGAGAGCCGCGCCGCCTATGAGAGCGGGGTCTATACCAATGAGCAGGGGGCAAATGAAATTGACTACTGCCTGATTAACAATAAGGAAATCAGCCGTGCCGACGAGGTGGACATTCACCTGACCGCCAACAGCAACCCGCTGCGAGGTACGGCGAAGGTGAATCTGGGCAGCGAGCGCACGTGGCTGGTGGTGGACAACATCATGCCCTCCGACATGGACAGTGTGCTGGAACACGTCACCATCGCCGGCGAGGCTGCCAACACGAGCACAAACTGCCGCGTGGCGGTGTGGCTGAACGGCTCTGTGGTCATCCCCACGCCGTCGCAGGTGATGACTTGCACGATGGGAGATACAACCATTACCCTCGGCACGGGAACGACCACGCTGACTGGCGAAAAGAACAACAGCATGACTGCCTTCACGCTGCGTCGCGGCTACATGGTCACGCTCGCCACATCGGCGAACGGCGAAGGTTACAGCCGCGTCTATGTGGCTGACCATGCCGACCTGGAAGTGACGCTGCCGCAGGCGTTGACGGAACGCGTGACGTGGGTGTGCGTGAAGCCCTGGCAATATCTTTCCAAGAAGGGCTGGGCAGACACGAGCGGACAGAGCCACGCCTCCGACTTGAGGGCGTCGTGGTTCTGGTCGTGGAGCGCCAGCTATGAGAACACGGAAGACCAGGAGTACGTGCCCTGCCGTCAACACCTTTACTGGCCAAGCGCGAGCGACGTGAACAACAAGACGCAGACGGCGGCCTTCTCGCTCAACGAGCCTGAGCACTCGGAGCAGCACGAGTCGAGCAAATGCTCGTGCGGCGGCACCATCGACGAATGGACGGCCACAACGCTGACGCCGGACTTCTTTGCTGGAGGCGGCCGCATCGGCAGTCCGCAGCCCACGGATTTCTCTTATCTGACAAACTACTTCCAGTATGTGGACAACATGAGCTACCGTTGCGACTTTGCCGTCACGCACGCCTATTGGGACATCTCGAGCCGCACGCAGGAGGCCTATGCCACCTGGTTTACCAACCAGTGCAAGAGCGTCTACACCAGCACGGGGCGCCCGCTGTGGATTACGGAGCTGGAGATTGGTTCGTCGTGGGGCGAATCGTGGGATTCGTACACGGACAAATACGAAACCTACCGCCAATACCTGCAGGTGCTGTTGCAGGAACTGGACGAGTCGCCGTGGGTGGAGCGCTACGCCATCTACTCGTTCGACAACTACTGGGCACAGATGTACTATGACGAAGGCGGCCTCACCCCTGCGGGCGAAGTTTACCGCGACCACCGCGCCACCTTTGCCTACGACAGCGAATACACAAAGGTGCCGGGCTGGAGCCAGCCGACTATCAGTCAGCCAACGCTGACCTACACCATAAACAGCACGCAAAACTCCATCCGCTTCACGCTGGGCAACACGAACGGCGACTATACGCAGACTATCCAGCTGGAACAGAAGGTAGGCGACGAGTGGCAGGCCATCTATGTGGTGAACGACCGCTCGAGAATGGACAACTCGACCTTCACCTACCTGCTGTCGGACGAGAACATCGACATTGACGACACGGAATTCCGCGTGACGTGCACCACCATCTTCGGCGAAACGGCTGAGAGCGACATCGTGGGCGGCGGCCACTACATCAAGAACGCCGAAATCAACACCACGAGCAAGAGCGAAGTGCCGAACTGGACGTGCTACCGCACGGCACAGAACGGCTACACCAAGGCTGCCTCGGGCGACACCTATCTGGAGGTGTGGAACGACAAGGCTGCGAACGCCGACTTCGACTATTATCAGGACGTGGAGGAGATTCCCAACGGCATCTACCAGCTCAGCGCCGTATGTTTCAACACCGCCGACTCTGAAAGCGGCGCCGCAGTGAACGGCAACGTGGGTCTCTACGCCATTGCCGACGGACACCTCTACTTCACACCCATCATGACCGACAGCGAAATCGACTACGACAACATCACGGTGGTGGACACCATCATTGTGAGCAACAAGACCATGCGCGTCGGCATCCGCAATCTGGGACCAATGGGGGCGCGCTGGGCTGGCGCGGACAATTTTGAGCTGACCCGCATCGGCTCGCTGGACGACCTGACTGACGAGCAGATTGAAAACCGCCAGGCACAGGCTGACAAGGAGGTCATCGCCCACTTCACGCAACTCGAAGGCGATACGCTTGACGCCAGTACGCTCATCGGCAATGCCACTTGCGCCACGGGCGAACTGAACCGCTGGACGACCTCCAACCTGGAAGTGGGCAGCGGAGAGAGCAGCGACGGGCTGAGCAGCAACAAGTACTTCAACATGTGGCAGAGCAGTTCGCTGAAGTCGTCCCTCACGCAGACCATCGAATATTTGCCAGCCGGCACTTATGTGGTCACTGCGCTCCTGCGCGGTACTCAAGACCTGAGCCTGCGACTCCAGGCTATCCAGAAGATGAGCACCGGCCAGCAGAGAACGATTTCGAAGATTATCAAGGGTGTGGGAAATGTGGCACCTTCGGGCAGCGCCTACAAGTACGGTTGGGCTAAGGCCGAAGTGGGCACCTTCACCATCTCGGCGGGCGACCAGCTCACCATCACGGCTTCCACAAGTTCCTCGGGTGAGGCATGGTGGAGCGTGGATGACTTCCAACTCAAGTACGTGGCGCCCAACAATACCGTAGATGCCATCCAGAACGTCTCCGCAGGGCAGCAGACTGACGACCTCGGCACGCACAAGGTGCTGCAGGGCGGAGAGGTCATCATCGTCAGCGGCGACAACCGCTACACGATAAAGGGCATTAAGAAATAGAAGAAAAGAACCCGCAGAATGAATTAAGGTCGGACGCCGTTGGACAGAAATACTGTTTGCCCCAATCGGGGAATGGCGTCCGACTTTTTTGAAATCTGCACTCTGACTGCATCAACACAAAAACAATAATGAGAAAACCGTTACCGAATCGGCATTGGCGCCGCCTGACGGCCCGCCCACTATTGGCGGGACTGGCGCTCGCCCAGCTGTCCGTCCCACCCTTGCGGGCACTGCAGGCCGACACGACGTTTACCTACTCGCGAATCCCTCTGCTGACGGTCTGCACGGTTGACAGCGTGATGCCGACCTACACCGTAACGCAGCCGGACGACGGCACTTACGCCATCGGTATCAAGAGCGAGCACGTGCCAGGCCGAATGACTGTCACGCTCGACGGGAGAACCGTCTACGACAGCGGCGACTACGTCAAAGGCTCGTCGGGCATGCGGCTGAAGGTGAGGGGAAACAGCACGGGCGCAAACCTTGCACAGAAGCCCTACAAGCTGAAACTCTCGGTCAAGTCGGACTTGCTGCGGCGCGGCAACTCCGACTTCAAGCACAAGGACTGGGCGCTCCTGTCTATGTACGTCTGGAACACGGCTTTCCCCAACAACCAGTCGAACCTCACCACCATGACGGGGCTTCTCGCCAACCGCCTCGTGGGGCTGGACTGGACGCCGCAGGCGGAGTTCGTAAACCTCGTGCTCAACGGGCAGTACATGGGGCTCTACTACCTCATCGAGACGGTCGACAAGGGCAAGACGCGCATCGATGTGGACAAGTCGGGCTACATTGTGGAGAACGACAGACAATTCTGGAACGAAGACCTCTATTTCCGCACAGACAGGATGTATGAATACCACGGTTGGACGTACAAATACCCTGACGAGGACGACGTGACTGACTCTATCACCACACAAATACGCGACTACATCAACGCCTTCGAGACTGCGCTCTACGACGGCAGCGACGTGTCGGAATATATCGACCTCTCCTCATTCGCCCGCTGGTTGCTCGCCCACGACATTCTGGGCTCTACGGACTATCACGGCAGCAACATGTTTGTGTCCAAGAAAGACTACGTGCCGGCTTCGCCCACGTCCACCAAACTGCGGATGCCGACGCTGTGGGACTTCGACAGTTCGTTCCTCGCCGGCGACGGCAACTGGAGCAACCAGCACCTGTTCGACACCTACTACTTCCCGAAACTTCTGGAGCGCCCCGAATTCGTCGCCGCCTACATCGCGGCGTGGGACGAAGTGTCGCCGACGTTCTTGCAGCGGTTCCAAGCGGCGTACGACAGCATCCTCTCCGTCTATGCCACCACCTTCGACGAGAGCCGACAGTTCCACCGCACAATCTACCCCAGCGAGTGCCCGCGAGACTTCAAGACGCAGGTGAGCGAACAGATAGAACTGATGGCAGCACGCCTCACCACGATGGAAGCTCTCGTGGAGGGGCTTCGCGAAGAGGCATTGGGCGTTTCGTCACCTGTTGTTTCGGACGGCAGCGGGCAGCGCGAGGTGTTCGACCTGTCCGGCCGCCGGTTTGGCGACGCCAACCTCTCCGCCCTGCCCCACGGCATCTACATTGTCAAGGACGGACGGGGAAACACCAAGAAGATTCGCCGCTGAGCGCACCCCCAATACAAAGGCGACCGCCTTCTCTCGCTAGAGGGAAAGCGGTCGCTTTTCTGTATGCCTTTGTGCGGAGGCGGAAAATTACTTCAGCACGCCGAGCTCCTTGCCCACCTTGACGAAGGCGGCGATACACTTGTCGAGGTGCTCGCGCTCGTGGCCGGCAGAAATCTGGACGCGGATGCGGGCCTGGTCCTTCGGCACGACAGGATAGTAGAAGCCGGTGACGTAAATGCCCTCTTCCTGGAGACGCTGGGCATACGTCTGCGACAGCTTGGCGTCGTAGAGCATCACAGCGCAGATGGCGCTCTGCGTCGGCTTGATGTCGAAGCCAGCAGCCATCATCTTGTCGCGGAAATAGTTGACGTTCTCCACAAGCTTGTCGTGGATGGCGTTGCTCTCCTTCAAAATCTTGAAAGTCTCGAGCGCTGCACCCACAATGGCGGGAGCCACCGAGTTGGAGAAGAGGTAGGGACGGCTGCGCTGGCGCAGAAGGTCGATGATTTCCTTGCGTCCCGTAGTGAATCCGCCCATGGCACCGCCGAAGGCCTTGCCGAGCGTACCGGTGTAGATGTCTACGCGGCCGTAGGTGTTGTAGAATTCGCTCACACCGTGACCCGTAGCGCCCACGACGCCGGCAGAGTGGCTTTCATCCACCATGACGAGGGCGTCGTACTTCTCGGCGAGGTCACAGATTTTGTCCATCGGAGCCACGTTGCCGTCCATCGAGAATACGCCGTCGGTGACGATGATGCGGAAGCGCTGTTCCTGAGCCGCCTGGAGCTGGGCTTCGAGGTCGGCCATGTCGGCGTTGGCATAGCGGTAGCGCTTGGCTTTGCAGAGGCGCACGCCGTCGATGATGGAGGCGTGGTTGAGCGCGTCAGAGATAATGGCGTCGTCCGCTGTGAGGAGCGGTTCGAACACGCCGCCGTTAGCGTCGAAGCAGGCGGCATAGAGGATGGTGTCCTCCGTCTTGAAGTAGTCGGAGATGGCAGCTTCCAGCTCCTTGTGGATGTCCTGCGTGCCGCAGATGAAGCGCACGCTCGACATGCCGTAGCCACGGCGGTCCATCATGTCCTTCGCAGCCTGCACGAGGCGCGGATTGTTGGAAAGACCGAGGTAATTGTTGGCGCAGAAGTTGAGCACTTCCTTACCAGCCACTTGGATGGCGGCCTGCTGAGGGCCTTCGATCAGGCGTTCGTTCTTGTAGAGACCGGCCTGCTTGATGTCCTCCAGTTCCTGCTGGAGATGAGCTTGAAATTTACCGTACATATTTGAGAATTTGTTATCTGCATTGAAGTATTTTTGCGCAAGCATTTACTCCAACTTTATTTTAATCGCTTTTATATAGAAAATTGTAATGCACTAATATTAATGGATTAGACCAACAATTCCTCCATTATAAAACTACTTTCCTTGTTTTTTGTTTTGTCTTTACAATATAGCATCCATGTGCTGGAAGAGTAATTTGATTTGCATTTCCCTTATATACTATAGAGCCACTCGAATCGAGAATACTCTTTTCCAAATCATCTTTGAATTTGATATTTAGCCCATCTATCGTTAAGGATTCATCTGTCATAACAGAACTAATGGACAACGCTTCACTTTCCTCTATATTGAAAAAATCTTTCCATGGAGTCGCACTATTGTATAAATCAATTGTGCCAACAGGAACAATTAATTTCGCATTGAAATACGCCTGATTATTAAATGTACTTTCACTACATGTGGGAGGTGTATTAGAATGGCATACTATTTCTTCTATTGTCTCAGTATCATCAAAGGCATACCCTCCAATTTCAGAAAGGGTCGAAGGAAGTTCCAATTTTCTTAATTCGCCAAGTCCAAAAGCCCAACTACCTATGGTTTCCAATGTAGAAGATAAATATAGTTCTTTAACACTACAACCATGAAAAGCTTCCGTCCCAATAGAAGTAACACCATCTGGTATATACAACTCTGTAATGCTTTGGCAATGTAAAAATGCATCGCTCCAAATTTCCTTAAGCGTTGAGGGAAACTCAACACTGGAAAGAGCTATACAATCAGAAAATGTATAAGATGGTATGTATGTTATCCCCTCAGGTATCTTTATGGTCTGCAATTTTGAACAATTCCGGAACACTTGTTTTCCTAATCCTGTAAGGTAGGATGGTAATGATATATGTATCAATTCAGAACAGCCATAAAATGTTGAATTTTCTAATGTCGTGACACCATTAGGAATATCAATCTGAGTTATCCCCGAACCATAAAAGCACGAATTACCTATGGACGTAACTCCAGATGGTATTATTATATTTTTCAAAGCCTTTGTACTCATGAAGGCAGCATCCCCTATAGAAGTAATGCCACTAGGGATATTAACTGTCTCAAGAGCCACACATCCGTCAAAAGTATTTTCTGGAATTTCAGTCAGTCCTTCTGGCAAATGCACTTCTCTCAAATAATTACAGCCATAAAACATTGTAGATTCAAATTCAACAACGGAATTAGGTATATAAATCGATGTTATATACATATCTCTAAATGCTGCAGCTCCAATAGAAGTAACACCTTCTGGAATCTCTATTTCCTTAAGTTGAGAGCCAGAGAACGCCCCAAAGCCAATTGACTTAATTGAAGACGGCAAAGTTACCGACTTTAAGCTAGATGAACACTCAGAAAAAGCATGGTCACCTATTGCAATAACATCAAATACAATGTCATTATATGTAACTTGGCTAGGCACAACTATATCTCCTGCATAAGTTGAATATGAGGGGTACGATATGGATTTAGGTATAATTGCTAATGCCACAGTTCTATCATCCTTGGATAATATTTCATAGCGCAGGCCATCGACATCAAATGTTACCGATTTAGAAGTTAGAGGCAATACGCACAACAAAAAAGCTATAATTTTTTTCATAGAACCTCACATTATTCATGTATTTCTTAAGTGAATCTGCATTTAGTAATGCCCAAAAGGAACATTCTCCTCATGCTATATGCTCACGCGATACTGCAAAGGAACGGATTTTTTTGAAATTATCGGCCTGTCACCACTGAAATTCTGAAAAAAAAGTGTTCCTTTGCAAGTACATAAAACCAACTAATCAAAACTCTCTATAAAACTTTGGACAATGAAGAACATTCTGGTAATCGGAGCCACTGGTCAAATTGGCTCTGAGCTGACAATGAAATTGCGCAGCATTTATGGCAACGACCACGTTGTCTGTGGCTACATTCCCAGCGCCCAACCTCAGGGCGAGTTGCGCGAGAGCGGTCCCTACGAGATTTGCGACGTCACCAACGGCGAACAGATTGCCGACGTGGTCCGCAAGTACAACGCCGACGCCATCTTCAACCTCGCCGCACTGCTCAGCGTGGTCGCTGAAGGCCGCCCCCAGCTGGCGTGGAAAATCGGTATTGACGGACTCTGGAACGTCCTCGAAGTGGCGCGCGAGCACAATTGTGCCGTCTTCACCCCCAGTTCCATCGGCTCTTTCGGCCCTGAAACGCCAGCCGACCACACGCCGCAGGACACCGTTCAGCGCCCCCGCACCATCTACGGCGTGAGCAAGGTGACCACCGAATTGCTTTCCGACTACTACCACAACAAATATGGCGTCGACACGCGCTCGGTGCGCTTCCCCGGCCTCATCTCCAACGTGACGCCTCCGGGCGGCGGCACGACCGACTACGCCGTCGACATCTACTACAGCGCCGTGCGCGGCGAAAAGTTCTCCTGCCCCATCGGCAAGGGCACCTACATGGACATGATGTACATGCCCGACGCCCTCAACGCCTGCGTGCAGTTGATGGAAGCCGACCCCACGCGCCTCAGCCACCGCAACGGCTTCAACATTGCCTCCATGAGCTTCGACCCTGAGGGCATCTACGCCGCCATCAAGAAGTACGTGCCCCAGTTCGAAATGGTATACAACGTCGACCCGCTCAAGCAGAGCATTGCCGACAGCTGGCCCAACAGTCTCGACGACATCTGCGCCCGCCAGGAGTGGGACTGGAAACCGGAGTACAACCTCGACAGCATGACGAAGGACATGCTCGAAAAACTGGCAGCCCGACTGAAGTAACAATCCCGCCGCCCACACAGCGGCACAAAATAACCGCGAGGACAGAGTGAGTACTTTCACTTTGTCCTCGCTGCTTTTTCGGGCGGACGGCAGCAAAGAGGGGCTGCACGGCGTCAGCAAAAAGCTACTACGCTCTGAGTGCCCATACCTATAAAATATATACGCGCGCGCGAGGTGCCCTGCCACATTTCGTCCCAGCGTAGGACTTGAAACAGAGTATTTTAAACCCTCGTTAGAGCTTTTGGAATTTAGTCCAGGGCTTTTTACTACTTAGTCCAGGGCTATTGCTCAAAAGCTCAGGACTAGTTTTAAAAAGCTCAGGACTAATTTTCAAAAGCTCAGGACTAATTTTTGATTGCGCTGACTTGGGTTTAAAAGCACGAGTTTAACTCCAATTTTCTCTGCCCTAAAATAGAAAAGGCGGCCGCGCCGAGCGCAACCGCCTATATTAATATAGGAGAAAGGGACTTCCCAAGCAAGAACTTATTGTTCAGCCTCGTTCATGAGCTGATTGTTCTGGAGTTCGCGCTGCGGGATGGCAAAGGTGAAGCGCGAGTTGCTGTAGGGGACGGCGCCGAGGGCGGTCAACCCTTTGTAGTAGTCGTTCTCCGGGCGGGTCATCGACTTCTTGAAGCGCTTGAGCGTGAGGAGGCTCTTGCCTTCGCCCCAGAATTCGAGACGCCAGTTGAAGTAGATTTCCTCCAGCAGTTCGTCCTGCGTCAGCGCGTAGATGGCGGTGGCGGCTTCCGCGTCGCGCGAGGCGAGCATGGCTGAAAGGTAGCCGCAGGAGGCAGAGAGGTCGCCCAGGCGGGCGGCAGCTTCGGCGGCTATCATATAAGGCTCCTCGATGCGCATGAAGTGGATGTCGTTTACCCAGTTGGAGTCGCCGCCCGGCGTGCGCGCGGCGTCGAAGAACTTGTTGGCGGGGATGAGGAAGGTGTAGTCCGTGTCGCCGTAGGCGGCGAACCACTGGCGGCGGTTGTCGGTCGCGGGGATGGCGTCGAAGAGGTCGGCGTTGATGACCTTGTAGTCGCCGAGCGACTGGTAGCCGTAGGTGAAGTAGTCCATCATGGACCAGAACGTGGCGTACTTGTCCGTGTTGCTTTCCGTAATGTCGATGCCCCACATCCAGTTGTTGTTGCTGATGGTGTTGAAGCCGAAGAAGAGGTCGTCCGCCGACAGCATTTCCTTCTGGGAGGCGGAGATGGCATTGCGCGCTGCCGCCAGTGCGTTGGCATATTCGCCCTTCTGCAACTGGACGTAGGCCTGCACGGTGTACGCCACGCTGAGGTCGGGCATACTGATGTCGGACGAGGTGAAGCCTGCCGCCTGCGCGTTGGTATAGGCGGTGACGGCGCCCTCAAGGTCGCGGAGGATGAAGTTGTAGACCGAATCGACCGTCTGCGGCGCGCCGCCCACCTCCTCCTGCGTGTCGTAGACGGGCAGCGTCTTCTTGTCCTTCGCCTCGTCGTAGTTGTGGGCGAAGAGCGTGATGAGGTTGAAGTAGGAGTGGGCGCGGATGGTCTTTGCCACGGCGAAGTAGTACTTCTGGGTGGCGTCGGTAGGCTCACTGTCGGTGCCGCCCGCCATGTCGGTGATGAGGTTGCAGGCGTGGATGACGCTGTAGTAGTAGCACCAGAGCATGTAGGTGCGGTCGGCGGCATAGGAGGCGTTGTAGAGGCAGCAGTCCTCGAGGAACCAGCCATAGGTGTTCAGGCCTGAAAATACCATGTCGCCCGTCATGAGGTCGGTGGCGATGTCGACGGCCTTCTGCCCGAAGCAGTCCTGACGCGTCGTGCCGGACATGCTGGTGGCGGACCACTTCACGAGATTGGTGGAAATGCCTTGAACCTCACCGAGCATCACCTGCGAGTTCCATTTCATTGCCTCGCCGAGCTGGGGCTTTGTGATGTAGCTGCCGTCGGGTTCGCGGTCGAGGAAACTCTCGGAGCAGGACGTCAGCCCTGCGGCGGAGAAGGCGGCGAGCGCCCACGTCGTTATCTTGTGTTTCAAGTTGACTTTCATGTTGTTGTGCATTGTGTGGGGTTCAGAAGTTGAGCTTCAGTCCGATGGTAAAGTTGGACGAAGGGAGGTAGCGCGCATCGGCGGACTCGCCCGCGAACGACGTGCCGGGCATGAAGCCCTTGCGCGCCGAGAGGAGAAAGAGGTTTTCGCCCGTGGCGTAAATCTGTACGCCGTTCATGCCTGCCGCCACGCGCGTCCATTCCTCGGGCACGTTCCATGCCAGACGCAGGCTCGTCAGTTGGAGGTAGTTGCGGGTCGTGAGGAAGCGCGTGGACGTGGTGTTGGCGTAGATGATACTGTTGTTGCTCAGCATCGGCACGTCCGTGACGTCGCCGGGCTGCTGCCAGCGGTTCTCGATGTCCTTGTGCCAGTTGGCGGTGCCCGCCGCGTTGTCGCCCATAAGCGTCTGGTAGACCACGTCGAAAGCCTTGCCGCCCAGCGCGTAGGCGAAGGTGGCGCCGAAGGTCACGTTCTTGTAGCGCAGGTCGAAGCCCAGACCGCCGCTCAACTTGGGGATGGCGGACTCGCCCACAAACTTGCGGGTCGCTGCCGTGGCGTCGTCGGTCGTGGTCTTTTCGATGGTGTACTGCTGCCCGGCGTATTGTTGTTCAAAGAGTTCCATGTCCGAAATGTTCACCGTCGTACCGTCGGAGAGGGTCGCCACATAAAGGTTGTAGAGGGCATAGCCCGTCGCAGGGTCTACGCCGGCATATTCGCAGAGGTAGAAGTCGTAGATGGAGTGCCCCTTCTGCCAGGCGTAGTATTCGCCCGAGAGGTAGTAGTACTGCTCGCTGCCCGTGGCGTCGTCCTTGGGCATCTCCACGATTTTGTTCTTGTAGTGCGACGCGTTGAGGCGGACGTCGAGCGTGAGGTCCTTCTGGCGGATGGCGTGGTAGACGAGCGAGAACTCCACGCCCGCGTTGCGCATCTTGCCGTCGTTGACGGGGACGGACGTGTAGCCGAGCGAGGGCGACACCGACTTGATGAAGAGCATGTCGTAGGTGAACTTGTTGAAGTAGTCGAATTCGCCCTCCACAATGCCCCCGAGGTCAAACTCCACGCCGACGTTGAAGCTCGACGTTTTCTCCCACGTCAAGTCCGCGTTGCCCTTCTTGAAGAGCGTGAAACTGGGGCGGTCGTTGATGTTGCCGATGCTGTAGAGGTCGTCGTAGGGATAATAGGCGCCGAGACCGAGCACGCTCTCCAGGAGGCCTTGGTTGCCGACGAGTCCCCAACTGGCTTTCAGTTTGAGGCCGTGCAGGAGGCTGACGTCTTTCAGGAACTGCTCCTTCTTCATGTTCCACGCCAAGCCGACCGAGCCGAACGTGCCCCAGCGGTGTCCCTTGGCGAAGCGCGAACTGCCGTCGAAGCGCATGGAGGCGTTCACGAAGTACTTTTCGGCGTAGTCGTAGGACACCTGTCCGAAGTAGCTATCGAGGGCATAGCCATAGTCGTAGCCCGAAAGCGACTGGTACGCCACGGCGTTGCCGAAGCTCGTGCCGTCGGCGCGCACAAGGTTGTACTTCTCGCCTATCGACAATTCCGTTTCCGTCCAAAAGGACTCGTGGCCCACAAAGGCGCTCACGTGGTGCACGTCGTTGAACGTGCGGCTCCAGTTCACGATTTGGTTGGCGGTCACGCTGCGGTAGTTAGAGATGGTCTTGGTGAGGATGCCATTGGCGCTCTGGGCTTCGCCGTAGTAGGGGTTGAGGATAGACTCGTTCGTCTGCCCCGAATAGGTGTAGGACAGACTGGCGGTAAACTTGAAGTCCTTCAGGAAGACAGCCTCCAGCGAGCCCGTACCAGTAAAGAGTTCCGTCTCCGTGCGGTTCACGTCGAGGTTGGCGCTGCCCGCCGGGTTGATGCCCGAGGCGTACGGGCGGCCCGAACCGCTCGTGTCGCCGTAGTCATACTTCCAGCCGCCCACGTTGCTGTCGGCAATGAGATTGCCGTCCGCATCGTGCATATAGACAGAATAGATGGGGGGAATGTGATTCACAAAAGAGAAAGCATTGTTCGCCGCACTCACGTCCTGGACAGGCGCGTTGTTTTCGAGGTTGGCATACGAGAGGTTCACCGTTCCCTTCAGCCAGTCGGTGATATTCATGTCCACGTTCGAGCGCACGTTGATGCGTTCAAAGTCCGACCCCTCCAGATAGCCCTTGTCCTTCACGTAGCTCAACGCCGTGTAGAACTGCGCCACGTCGTTGCCGCCCGAAAGGTTGACGCCCGCGTCCACCTTCTGGCCCGCGCGGTAGAGTTCGTCCTTCCAGTTCTCGGGATTGTAGCGGCGCGTGATGCCCGCGTTGAAGCGCCCCGTCTCGGCGTTAATCAAATCCGCCCCGTCGGCGTTCCACATGTTGTAGAGCGTCGGAATGCCGCTGGCGCTGAACAGGTTGGCGGACGCATAGTTTGCCGACGTCGCGGCGTCGTAGCCAAAGCCGTAGCGGAACATGTTGCGCATGCTCTCCCACGTCAGTTCCACGTAGCGTTCGGGACTGTCGATGACGTCGTAGGTAGGCAGCCACCGCCCGCTCACGGTATATTTCACGTCGGCTTGGACAGCGAGCTTGCTTTTCGCCCCGTGCTTCGTCGTCACGATGACCACGCCGTTGGCGCCGCGCGAACCGTAGAGCGCGCTCGCCGTCGCGTCCTTCATGATGTTGATGCTCTCAATGTCTTTCGGGTCAATGCCCGAGAGGGTGCCGCCGTAGGGCACGCCGTCGAGGATGATGAGCGGCTGAGAACTGCTGAAAAGCGAACCGATGCCGCGGATGTATATTTCAGACGACGCACCGGGGTTGCCGTCGCTGTTCACCACCTGAACGCCTGCCACTTCGCCTTGCAGCGCACCGGTCATTTCGGTGGTCGACTTCTCCTCCAGCCTCTCGCCCTTAATCTGCGTCGCCGCACCGGTAAACGAGGACTTCGTCGCCTTGCCGTAAGCCACGACGTAAACCTCGCCCAACTTCGTTTCGCTCGCCACCAACGTGACCGTCACGTTGCCCGCGATGCCCACAGTCTGCGCCTCCATGCCGAGGCACGTCACGTTCAGCCGCTTTGCCGACGCAGGCACGTCCGCCAGCGCGAAACCGCCGTTCTCGTCCGTCGTCACCGCCAGCGCGTAGCCCTCCACCTTCACGGTGGCGCCCACCACGGGCAGTCCGTCCTCACCGACCACGCGCCCCGTCACGCGCTGCTGAGCCAGCGCCGAAGCCGAAAGCAATGCAGCCACTCCAAAGAGCACTAACCTTCTGTTCATAATTTAACTGCTAAATTTATACACAAGAAATCGAAGTTCCCACGACCAACCTTTCCGCGCCCAGTGGGGGACACCATCGCTTTTCGCGCGGGGGAACTTAAATGTTTTGTGCAAAAATAAATTTAAAATTCCGTTCGGCAAAGAAAATATTAACCCTCAGGCGGAAATATTTAACAGACAGAGCCTCATGACCTCCAGTCCGCAGCTCGGAAAAACCCAAATAAATTTGGTCATCCTCGCGCCTTGCAGTAACTTTGCACCTGCAAAGAACAAAACCACAAAATCATAGCATTATGGCAAAGAAAGCACTTCTTATGATTCTCGACGGCTGGGGCATCGGCTCCCACGGCAAGGGCGACGTCATCTTCCAGACCCCCACACCGTTCATCGACAGCCTCAACGCCAAGTACCCCCACTCACAGCTCCTCGCATCAGGCGAAAACGTCGGACTCCCCGACGGACAAATGGGCAACTCCGAAGTGGGACACCTCAACATCGGCGCCGGACGCATCGTCTACCAGGACCTCGTCAAGATTAACCGCGCCTGCGCCGACGGCTCCATCCTCCAGAACCCCGAAATCATCAGCGCATACCAATACGCCAAAGAAAACGGCAAGGGCCTCCACCTCCTCGGACTCACCTCCAACGGCGGCGTACACTCCTCCCTCGACCACCTCTTCAAGCTCATCGACATCGCCGGTGAATACGGCATCGCCAACCGCACCTACGTCCACTGCTTCATGGACGGACGCGACACCGACCCCAAGAGCGGCAAAGGCTTCATCAGCCAGCTCACCGACCACTGCGCCACCTCAGGCGCACACGTCGCAAGCATCATCGGACGCTTCTACGCCATGGACCGCGACAAGCGCTGGAACCGCATCAAGGTAGCCTACGACCAGCTCATCGAAGGCAAGGGACGCGCCGTCACCGACATGGTCGAAGGCGTACAAAGCTGCTACGACACCGACACAGAAGAGCACAAAAACACCGACGAGTTCATGGAACCACTCGTCAACGCCAACGTCGACGGACGCATCAAGGAAGGCGACGTCGTCATCTTCTTCAACTACCGCAACGACCGCGCCAAAGAACTCACCGTCGTACTCACACAGCAGGACATGCCCGAAGAAGGCATGCACACCATCCCCGGCCTGCAGTACTACTGCATGACCCCCTACGACGCCTCCTTCACCGGCGTACACATCCTCTTCCCCAAAGAGAACGTCGAAAACACACTCGGCGAATACCTCGCCTCGCGCGGCCTCAAGCAGCTCCACACCGCCGAAACCGAAAAGTACGCCCACGTCACCTTCTTCTTCAACGGCGGACGCGAAGCACCCTACGAAGGCGAAGACCGCATCCTCGTAGCCTCCCCCAAGGTAGCCACCTACGACCTCAAGCCCGAAATGTCCGCCTATGAAGTAAAAGACAAGCTCGTCGAAGCCATCAACACCAAGAAGTACGACTTCATCGTCGTCAACTTCGCCAACGGCGACATGGTAGGCCACACCGGCATCTACGAAGCCATCGAGAAAGCCGTCATCGCCATCGACAGCTGCGTCCGCGACGTCGTAACAGCCGCCAACGCCGCCGACTACGAAACCATCATCATAGCCGACCACGGCAACGCCGACAACGCCATCAACCCCGACGGCACACCCAACACCGCCCACTCCCTCAACCCCGTCCCCTTCATCTACGTCACCACCAACCCCAACGCCAAGGTGAAGGACGGCGTACTCGCCGACGTCGCACCCAGCATCCTCCACATCCTCGGACTTCCCCAGCCCAAGGAAATGACAGGAAACGACCTCATCACCGACTGATTCCACAGCCGCCAAGCCCCGCCCCCGGGGCACACCATACACAAGGGCACCGCTCGCACCCAGCCGAGCAGTGCCCTTTTTCTGTACCCAAAATCCACTCCCATCACCCGCATCTCCCCGCCACCCCACCAAAGCAATCAAAACTTA
>JAUNOO010000034.1 GCA_030531095.1 Bacteroidales bacterium | reverse complement strand
TCCTGAGCTTTTTGAAATTAGTCCTGAGCTTTTGGAGAAGTATCACGGAGATATTTTTTGATAGCTCTGGTGGGGGATAAAAAAGCACTGGAAAAGTTGCAAAAACTCAGGTCGTGGCGTGCGGAAAACGGGGCGCACTTTTTCTGTTGACGGCGATATTATCTGAAAATAATGGCTAACTTTGCATGATACAACGAAGATATTATTATGCCCAAACAGAACCAGGCGAAACCATTTATAAAGTGGGTCGGTGGAAAGGGACAACTGCTTGCTACGCTTGAGACGTTACTGCCTGCCGACATAGAAAACTGCGAGGGGCTCACATACGTGGAGCCTTTTGTGGGCGGTGGTGCCATGCTCTTCTTCATGTTGCAGAGGTTTAAGAATAATATTGAGCGCGCCGTGATTAATGACATCAACTCCAATTTGGTTTTGGCTTATAGGGTGGTGAAAAATAATCCCGAACAGCTGGTTCAGAATCTGGAAAAACTTCAGACGTTTTACTACGGTATTTCCGATGAGGAAAGCCGCCGCGCGTTTTATTTGCAGACTCGACAGAAGTTTAATGACGGCGGTCTTTCAGACGTGGACAATACTATGTATTTCTTCTTCCTCAACCGCACGTGTTTCAACGGGCTGTATCGGGTAAATTCAAAGGGAAATTTCAATGTGCCCTTCGGGAAATATTCGCAGCCTACAATCTGCGACGCGGCAACGATTTATGCTGACAGCGAGTTACTGCAGAACGTCGAAATCTGTAGCGGGGATTTTGAACAGATGGAGAAATACGTTACGGCAAATACGTTCGTGTATTTCGATCCTCCCTATCGTCCGTTGGATGCGACCTCCAATTTCAACTCTTACGCCAAGGAGGCTTTCAACGATGCGGAACAAATCAGACTGAAGAACTTCTTTGCGGCACTGTCCCAGAAAGGGGCAAAACTCATGCTCAGCAATTCCGACTGCAAAGGGCGAAATCCGGAGGATGACTTTTTCGACGAGTTGTACAAGGACTTTATCATCGAACGGGTCTATGCCTCTCGATTCGTCAATGCCAATGCCGCCAAGCGGGGCAAGCTGACAGAGTTGCTCATCAGAAACTATCCTGCGACGAGACGCGACGCGCTCCTGACGGAGAACAGAAATTTCACGCACAACCTCAACTCAACATTCTATGACGAGAGCACATACAGAAGAACAGTTTAGGACTTTCATGTCGCAACTGATAGAGACCAATGCCTCGCTCGGCTTTTTTGTGGACTATCCCAAAATCATCCAGAACGTCGCGCCGATAGAGATTAAGCTACACCAACTCAATTATCTGGTGGGGAAGGAGGATATGGACACAGCCGTGAGAAAGTTGTGGGCAGAAAACCCAGATGTCTTCAGCGTGCTGGATATTCTTATTGCCGTTCGCAAGAAGGATGGCAAGAAGGCGATAGACAAGACTGGACGAGTCCGGCCTTTGGAGGATTTCTTCAGAACACCGGAAGGCGTCATAGAGTACATTGAAGACACTGGGCTGAAGCAGGTGTTGCAGAACAAGAAAATCCACAATCTTGTAGACTACGTTTTCGGTGTGGAAACCGGTCTTGACACCAATGCCCGCAAAAACAGAAGCGGACACATCATGGAGGACAGAATTGCGCAGATCTTTGCCCAGAACGGCATCACTTGTCGCCAAGAAGTCTACTCTACAGAATTTGAAGAAATGGCTTGCCTCGGAGAGGACAAGAAGCGTTTCGACTTCGTTATCGAAACGCCAGAAAAGACGTACCTCATAGAGGTTAATTTCTACAGTGGCGGTGGGTCTAAGTTGAATGAGGTTGCACGTGCTTACTC
The DNA here is from genome assembly GCA_030531095.1 of Bacteroidales bacterium. GTDB lineage: Bacteria > Bacteroidota > Bacteroidia > Bacteroidales > Bacteroidaceae > Alloprevotella. The sequence goes on along the minus strand of JAUNOO010000034.1, from coordinate 15,899 downwards.
CGAGTTGGCGCCTAAGATAAATCAAGTTCCAGGTTTTGAATTTGTATGGATAACCGATGGCGTCGGATGGAATTCTGCCAGCAACAAGTTGGAGGAGGCATTCTATATGATTCCAAGTATTTATAATCTGACGACAATTTCGGATTTCATCAACCTTGTCAAAGGTCAGAGGGGATAAACTAAAACATTTGTAGAACTGATGTTGGAGGCTTACTATCGTTCTGCCAATCGTGACTTTACCTTGTTGGCGGGTGACTGCCTTAAACTCATGCGCGAGTTTGAGTTTAAGTTCGACATGATTTTTGCCGACCCGCCATACTTCTTGTCTAACGGCGGAATTTCTGTGCAGAGCGGAAAGATTGTCTGTGTGGATAAGGGCGATTGGGACAAGGGCGGAACGCCTGAAAGGTTGGATGCGTTCAACAGGGAATGGCTGGGGCTCTGTAGCGAAAAGCTCAAAGAGAACGGCACGATTTGGGTAAGCGGCACTTATCACAATATCTTTTCGGTGGCCAACCAGCTGACGGCTTTGGGTTTTAAGATTTTGAATGTGATTACTTGGGCGAAGACAAATCCTCCACCCAATATTTCCTGTCGGTATTTCACGCACTCTGCCGAGTTTATCATTTGGGCGCGCCGCTCTCCGAAAGTGCCCCACTACTATAACTACGACTTGATGAAGAAAATCAATGGCGACAAGCAGATGACCGATGTGTGGAGGCTTCCTGCCATTGCACGTTGGGAAAAATCTTGCGGGAAACATCCCACGCAAAAACCTCTGGCGGTATTGGCGCGCATAATCTTGTCGGCATCGCAAAGGGGCAACTGGATTCTCGACCCTTTTTCGGGAAGCAGTACGACTGGCATTGCGGCAAACTTGTTGGGGCGTCGGTTTCTCGGCATTGAATCTGCACTCGAGTATTTAGAGCTGAGTCGCGCCCGCCGTCAGGAGATAGATGACTTGAACACTTGTTTTTCTTATAGGGAGAAAATTAAAGACATTGCCTTAGCTGAAGCCACAAGCCCGCTGCAGCTTGGGGAAGAAGACTTTGGCGGGTACGATTTACCCTTTTAGTCTGAATTTTTTCCTGCCTCCTTCGCGAAACGATAAAATAAAAGAAAGGCCAGCTCAGGACTAATTGGCAGAAACTCTGGTCTGTGATTGAAAACGTGGCGCAAAAGTTTGGAAACTCCGTCAGAATCCTCGTTTTGCCATCTTTATTTATCAACTACGCCACGGATTTTTACAAAAATATTTGTGCCTCAAACTTTTCTTTGTATTTTTGTTGCCGAATTTTAATTATCGTAGAATTATAAAACCGGGAGTTCACGGAATTCAATTAAGATATTATGGGAAAGAAATGTTTGTTGTTGACGCTTTGCCTGGTTTTGGTGTGTGGAGCAGCTTGGGCGGATGAGCCCTTCCGCAACCACCGCTACGACGCGTTCAAAGTGTTGGAAGTGACTTCGGAAAATATTGTCTTTGTGGGCAATAGTATTACGAACATGCACCCCTGGGGTGAGGCTTTCGGCAACCCCAAAATTCTTAACCGCGGTACGTCGGGCACCGTCACTGACGAAGCGCTCGAAAACCTTGAGTCGGTCATTACAGGCAAGCCTGCCAAGATTTTTTTGATGATAGGTACGAACGACCTCGGCACGTCGGGCATCAACACAGCCTCCCACGTGGCGGGAAATGTCCGCGCCATGCTCAAACGCATTCAGAAGGAGTCGCCGGCAACTGAAGTCTACGTGCAGAGCATCCTGCCCAGCAGTCTGCGCGACCAGACCTTGCAGGCGGAAACCAACGATTCGCTCCGGAATATCTGCACCGAAATGGGCATTACCTACATCGACCTGTGGGATTTGCTCAGCGGCATCCCCAACGGTGTGCACACGCTCGACCGCCTGCACTTGTCGGCGTCGGGCTACCGCATCTGGTGCAACGCCATTGCCGACTATGTGGGCAGTACCTGCGTTTATGCCGACACGGCGACCAACAAAACGGCTGGACTCACAAGTGCCAATGGCATGAGGGTGACCTACTTTGGTATGTTGCCCGTCAAGGACGGTGACGTGCTGATGATTGGCGACGAAATGGTGAACGGTGGCGAGTGGCAGGAGTTGCTCCATTGCGACAAGGTGCTCAACCGCGGAATGGCATGGGGCTATCCCGGTCCCAACATCAGTACGGTATTGGCTGAAATTCCTGTGATTCTGAAAGGGCAAGCCGAGAACGGTGAACCTTCCCAAATTTACCTCTACGTCGGTGCGTCGGACGTGAACGACACGAGCAACGAACTGGCTGATATACAGACCAACTACGAGAGTCTCGTGGAGAAAGTGCGCGGACTGGCGCCCAACGCCACCATCTATGTGATGTCGCTCCTGCCCACTGCGACAGCTTCGACCAACACAAACCGCGTGGTGCCCTTCAATGCACTGCTGAAGGAACTGGCTGTGGCTCACGAAAATGTGGAATACGTGGATTGCTACACCGACTTGGTGAGCGGCGGCGTGGGTAACTCCAATTATTTTACGGGCAACTATCTCTATGGCCGCGGCTACGCCAAACTCTCGCAGATTATTGCACCGCTCATCGGGGAAGACGCTACGCCGACTACAGACGAGGATGCCGAAGGACTTATTGCGCTGCTGACGGCACGCAACGCCATCGGCAATGCCATCACCACCGTGGAGTCGCTGAGCATCGGCGACGGGGTGGGGCAATATACCGCCGAAAATGTGGCGAGCCTTTATGCCGAAGTGGATACCGCCTATGCGCTCTTGAGTGCTGACGGCGTGACCGTGGACGAACTCACCGCTGAGGCTGAAAAAATAGAAGCAATGGTGGAAGCCGTTCTGCCGCTCATCAACCGCCCCACGGCGAGCACCGACGAGGAGACACACTGGTATCAGATTTACGCCCCGTTGCGCGGCGGACTTTATGTGTCTTCCACCGGAGTGGGGGAGGGCGTTTATGGTGAGACAGCGCACAATTACGCCGACGGCATGTGGAAATTCGTGGTCCGCGCGGACGGTGATTTCGACATTGTGAACCGCGCAGACAGCAGTTATATAAGTCCTGCGTCGAGCTACAACACGCAAATCAATACCTCTGCCACAAGTCCTTCCGCAGGTTGGACGCTGAGCTACAGCAGTACGCCGGGCTATTTCATCATCAGCAGCGGAAAGGTGCAGCTCAATCAGACACAGAGCGCGCTGAGTTATGCCATCTACAACTGGAGTAGCGGCAACACCGGGACTGACCGCAGCGACAACGGTTGCCAGTTCGTCATCGCTGACGCTGCCCCCCTCGAAGAAGAGCCAGTGGCGCCCGAAGCCCTCCTGACCCTCACCGATATTGAGCTTGACGGCACTGCGCCCTATCGCCTCACTGGCGAACAAGTAGAGAAAATAATGGCAACCAATACGGTCAGCGTCGCCATCGACTTCACGCCCGCCGCAGCCTCGTCCAGCGTCTGCACCCTTGTGGGCAGTTCGGCTGAAGAAGGCTGCGACTTCTTCGCGCTTATCTACCGCGACAGCAACCGCTACGGCGTGCAGTACATTGGCGACAACGACCTGGAAGGTTGGTATACCCAAGGCAGCAGGACGTTCACGAGTCGCACCCAAGTGGTGCTCACTATGGACGGCGACAACGAGGCCTACAACTATTACTACAACGGTACGTTCGACCGCACCGTGCAGGGCATGGGCGCTTACGGCTATCGCTCCTTCGGCAACGTCCCCGGCGTGACCGGGCTTTTCCTTGGCGGACTCATCACAGCCGACGCGTCCAACAAATATCCCTTTGCAGGCACCGTTCATTCCGTGCGTTTCTGGACGGAACTGCTCAGCGAAGCCGAAGTGGGCGTGCTCGAATATGACGGACTCGTGCCTACGGGAATTGAGGCGGTCGTGGCTGACGGCGACAATGCCACAGCGGCGACCAATGCCGTTTACGACCTCAGCGGCCGCCGCGTGAACAAGCCCTCAAAAGGGTTTTATATCGTTGGCGGACAGAAGAAAATTTTGGACTGAAAAGAAAACAATTTTTTAATAACCCCATCAATTAATTTATCTCAATGAAAAAGTCTACCTTTATTCTGACGATGTTGCTCGGCTGTATGAGCGTGGCAACGGGTTGGGCAGACGTGCCGTTCAAGACAACGAGTCTGACGGCAGACGGCGAATTCGCCGACACCACGACGTGGTACACCATCAAGATTGGTTCTGGCGGTCTTGTCATTTCGGACAACGACGGCGCTGCGAACATCAGTCTGACAGTGAACAGTACGCAGTATGCAGACGCTGACCTCTGGTGCGTGGTCGGCGATGACACCAATGGCTATCGCCTCTACAACAAGCAGGCTGGTGCAGGCAAGGTTTTGGCTTCGCCCGCCACGATGAGCGGAACCACCGGCGGCTCTGCCTATGTGATTATGAAAGACACGGCAGAACTCGGCACGGACTATGTGGCCGACTGGCTCTTCGCCGCATCTGATGACCTCGGCGACGATGTGGACGGCGTGTATATGTACCAACTTGGTGCAGAAGACAATAAGGTCAACAACCGCGACAACAAACTGGCCTTCTGGACAGGAGGTGCCGACGCCGGTTCGACACTCGAGTTCAGTTTTGGCGGCGGTGCTTTCGACATTTCGCCTTCAACAGGTTCGGGCTTGAGCACTTCCTCGTTCGGTTCGACTTGGACCAGCACCAGCACCAAACCGCTCGTGACTTTCTACTCGAGCTACAACAACAACAAGATTATCAACGGCTACATCACGCTCTACGTCGGTTCACGCACGTCGCCGCTCACCATCGCGACCTCGACGAACGACACTATCCTCGGCTATAGCTTCGACTTCTGCAACTACGATGCTACCGACGTGACGCTGACTGCTGGCGGCGTGACTTATACCGCCAAGTCCACTGACCAGCACGTAGAAGTGACCGGCCTCAACGACGTTTCGACCTCGTTCTCCATTGCAGGTTCCAACAAAGGTATCTACATCAAGAATTTCAAAGTCTATCTGAAGCTCTCGAGTCTGGAACCTGAGGAGCAATTCAACCTCTTTGAATACGGCAGCACGGGCAACACCATCTGCTACCGCATCCCCGGTATCGCCAAGGCCTACAATGGCGACCTCATCGCCGTGACTGACTACCGCCACAGCGGCGCCGACATCGGTATGGTCACCAACGGCCGCATCGACCTCCGCTACCGCATCTCTACCGACAACGGTAAGACTTGGGGCGACATCCAGACGCTCGTGGAAGGTCAGGGCTCCAGCTCGCCCGACTTCATGCACGTGGCATTCGGCGACCCCTGTATCGTGGCTGACCGCGGAAGCTCCCGCGTACTCGTCATGAGCTGCGGCGGTAACGTGTCTTACCCCAACGGTACGCGCACCAACCACCAGAACATCGCCCGCTTCTACAGCGAGGACAATGGTGCCACCTGGAGCGAGCCTGTAGACATTGCCGAAAGCATTTATTCGCAGTTCGACGATAGCAAGATTGGTTCTGCCAGCGCCATGTTCGTCGGCTCGGGCCGCATCTTCCAGAGCAGCACGGTGAAGGTTGACCAGTACTACCGCATCTATTGCGCCGTCCTTTTCAGAGACGTGAACAGCGTGGAAAAGAACTACGTCCTCTATTCTGATGACTTCGGTGGTAACTGGAGCGTGCTCGGCGGTGTAGACGTCGCCCCCATCCCCAGCGGTGCCAACGAGCCCAAGGTGGAAGAACTTCCCGACGGTTCAATCGTAGTCAGCTCGCGCTGCACGGGTGGCCGCTACTACAACATCTTCAACTTCACCGACAGTGAAGCCGCTACGGGTTCTTGGGGCACGATGTCCTTCTCGGGTGCTTCGAACGACGGTGTGGAAGCCCTCTCCAACAGCTGCAACGGAGAAATTATGGTAGTACCTGCCCGCCGTGTCAGCGACGGCAAGGGTGTTTATCTCGCCCTCCAGTCAGTACCTTTCGGCTCTGGCCGCGCCAACGTGGGTATCTACTACAAGGAACTCGCTTCGCTTTCCGACTTCGATACGCCTGCCAACTTCGCTGCCAATTGGGACGGCCGTCATCAGGCCAGCAGCATGGGCTCTGCCTACTCCACAATGACCCTCCAGGCTGACAGCACCATTGGTTTCGTCTACGAAGAATCTACCTTCGGCTACGACTACACCATTGTCTACAAGAGCTATTCGATTGACTACATCACCGACTCGGCTTACGTTTACGACCCCACCGTCGTGGCTGACTCCATCGTTGCTGAAGGCATCGCCTCCAAGTATGAAACCGTCAAAGGCTACTTCGGCACTAACGTCGGCAACATTGCTAAGACTGGTGAAGCTGATGTCACGGCTGCCTACAACGCCTACGTGGCTGCACCTTCCAAGAGCAAGTATGAGGCCCTCACCGCCTCCATCGTTGATGCCGACCGCATCGAGATTGAGGAAGGCAAACTCTATCGCATCCGCAACTCCAATCGTTCCGACGGTACGCTCTACCTCCGTATCATAGGCAGTTCGATGGGCGTGTCCACGCTTGACGAGTCCAGCAAGAACCAACTCTTCACCTTCTTCTCTGCTGGCGACGGCGAATGGTACATCTACAACGAAGGTGCCTCCCGCTACATCAGTAGGACGCCTGCCGTTTATAACACTATCACGGTGAACACATCGGCGACCTACGACTACACGGTAAGTTCTTCCTACGACGGTCTGAGCGCCCTCATCTGCAACAACCCGTCCAACAGCTCTTATCCCGCTATCCACCTCGATGGCAGCAGCAAGCTCGTGCCTTGGACCGCAACTTCCGAAGCTTCGCTCTGGTACATCGAACCTACCGAACTCACCACCGCCATCGAGCAGCTTGAAACCGAAACGGTTGACGGCGAGAACGGCGCAGAGGTGTTCTACGACATGTCTGGTCGCCAGGTCAGCAAGCCTGAGAAGGGTGTTTACATGACCAACAAGCGCCGCAAGGTTTATGTGAAGTAAGCCTCCGCGCAAAGCATCGCATAGTTACAATTTCAGGAGAGTGCCCCCCGAGGGTGCTCTCCTGTTTTTTTCAGAAAATGCTGCAAAATCCCGAATTTCTTTATTTTTAGAACGTGACACAGACCGAGTTACAGAATTAAATCGTAACTTTGTCCCGATAGGATTCCGCGTATATTGGCTGTAATGTGTGGCGGACTGCCTGGCTAATCGCGACACCCACTTCGCGCCGAATGCCGAAAACAAAGAGAGACTTGTTCCTCGCGAGAGGGGACACACATGATTTGCAAACCTAATCAATTCTATTTATTCATCTAATATTTCAAAACGTTTATGAGAAAATCTACTCGATTCCTTTCACTGCTGCTCGGCTTCTTCTGTGCAGTGACTAGTTGGGCAGACGTACCTTTCGAGACGACGACCATCACCGACGGTGAGTTTGCTATCGGCACGAAGTGGTACACCATGAAACTCGGTGCCTCTGCGCTGGTCATTTCGGACAACGAGGACGCCTCCTACATCAGTCTGTCTACCTCCGAAACCTCGCTCAGTGACGCCGACCTCTGGTGTTTCGTCGGCGACGACACCAATGGTTATCAGGTTTACAACAAGCAGGCGGGTGCCGACAAGGTGTTGGCTTCGCCCACCACGATGACGGGAACTACCGGTGCTACGTCCTACGTTGTCCTCAAGTCGACCTCCGACCTGACGGATTATACCGCCCTCTGGGCGTTTGAGTCTTCGGACGACATTGATTATGTGGACGGCTACTACATGTATCAGCTCGGTACGTCCGCCAATAAGGTCAACAACCGCAACAACATCCTCGCTTTCTGGACGGGTGGCGCCGATGCAGGCTCTACGCTCCAGATTGACTTTGCCGCTGTCACCTATCAGGTCAGCCTTGAGTACGGTACAATGTCTTCCTCTGGTAGCTCCAGCTACTACAGCACGTGGACGAGCACTGCTACTGACCCGTTGCTGACGCTCGACGCCGGTGCCAACAACATGTTGACGCAGGACAATGATATTGTTGTGTATCGTGGTCGTATTAATACCGCCCAGGACTACACCCTCTCGACGACTTCGGGTTATTACATTTCTGACATCAGCTATGATTACGCCATTGCCGCCACTGCGACTACGGGCAACACCTTCACCGTGGACGGTGTGACTTATACCGCCGCCGATACGGCACAGAGCATAAGTCTGACCGGGCTTGAGGAAATCACAGCCGTTCCCTTTACGATAACAGGTACTAACGCTACTGAATATGGTATTGTTTTCTCCAACTTCTTGGTGACCATCAAGGTGGCAGAAACGTCTGAGGCGCAGACTGACCTCTTCGTCACGAGCTCTACGCAGACCGTGCCCTACCGTATCCCCGCCATTGCCAAGGCTTATAACGGCGACCTCGTAGCCATCTCCGACTACCGCTATTGTGGTTCAGACATCGGTTACGGTCGCGTCGACCTCGTGGGCCGTATCTCCTCCGACAACGGTGTTACTTGGGGCGACGAATTCCTCATCGCCAACGGTTCTGAATACACCGACACCGAATCGTTCATGCACACTGGCTTCGGCGATGCCGCCCTCGTGGCTGACCGCGAAAGCCCCACGTTGCTCATGCTGAGCTGCACAGGTGCTGTACCTTACGGCTCTGCTACGCGTACAAATCACCAGGGTATAGCCCGCTTCTACAGCTACGACAACGGTGCCACCTGGACTACACCCGTTGACATCTCCGAGACCATCTATACAATGTTCGACACGAGCGCCATCGGCACGCCCCGCTCCATGTTTGTTGGCTCGGGCCGCATCTTCCAGAGCAGCACCGTCAAGGTGGGCGAGTACTACCGCATTTATTGCTCCGTTCTCTACAAGGACGTGAACAGCGTGGAGAAAAACTACGTCCTCTACTCTGACGACTTCGGTGCCACTTGGGGCGTACTCGGCGGTATCGACGTAGCTCCTATCCCCAGCGGTGCCAACGAGCCCAAGGTTGAAGAACTTCCCGACGGTTCCATCGTAGTCAGCTCGCGCTGCACGGGTGGTCGCTACTACAACATCTTCAACTTCACCGACAGTGAGGCTGCTACTGGCTCTTGGGGCACAATGTCCTTCTCCGGCTCGAGCAACGACGGCGTGACCGCTACGTCCAACAGCTGCAACGGCGAAATCATGATTCTTCCTGCCCGCCGCGTCAGCGACGGCAAGGGTGTCTACGTCGCCCTCCAGTCAGTGCCCTTCGGTTCTGGCCGCGCCAACGTGGGTATTTATTATAAGGAACTCGAAACGCTCGCCGATTTCGATACGCCTGCCAACTTCGCAGCCGATTGGGACGGCCGTCATCAGGCCAGCTACATGGGTTCTGCCTACTCCACAATGGCACTCCAGGCCGACAGCACCATTGGCTTCCTCTATGAGGAGTCGACCCACGGCTACGACTACACCATCGTCTACAAGAACTACTCGCTTGCCTACATCACCGACTCGGCTTACGTCTACGATCCCTCTGCCATTGCCGACTCCATCGTCATCAACGGCATTGAGGACAAGTACGAGACCATCAGCGGTTACTTCGGCACTAACGTCGGAAACCTTGTAGCCGACAGCGAAACAGACGTCACGGCTGCCTACAACGCCTACGTGGCTGCGCCCTCCAAGGCCAACTATGAGGCTTTCAACGCCGCAGTCCTTGGCGCTGAGCGCATTGAACTCGACGCAAACATGATTTATCGCATCCGCAATACCTATCGTTCCAGCGGTACGCTCTACCTCGTGGCTTCTAGCAGTGCCCTGAGTTCGGCTACTCTCAACACAAGCAGCGAGTATCAGCTCTTTGCTTTTGTGGCAGCTGGTACCAATACCTGGTATATCTACAATCTGGGTGCTGAGGTCTATGTGGGTCAGACACCTGCCGTCTATAATAGCATCGGCGTGTCCTCAACTGCCGACTACGCTTATACGGTGACTTCTGCTTACGACGGTCGCAGCTACTTCTCCTGCACCGACCCCTCCAACAGCAGTTATCCTGCCATCCACTTGAATTCGAGTGGCGGCCTCGTGCCCTGGACCACCAGCTCTGAGGAAGGCTCGCTCTGGTACATCGAACCGACGGGAATTGCCACCGCCGTTGAGCAGGTTAAGGCCGAAGCCGCTGCCGATGCTGTGCCCGAAGTCTTCTACGACCTCTCCGGCCGTCAGGTCAGCAAGCCCGAGAAGGGTGTTTACACGACCAGCAAGCGCCGCAAGGTTTATGTGAAGTAAAAACTCACAGCCTGTTAGGTACACACTTTAAGGGGAGACTCTTCGGAGCCTCCCCTTTTTCGTGGAAATACGTCAAGTTCTTTTGTGGAATTGCAGATTTTGTGGAATTACAGAAAGTGCCTTCTTGTGAAGCTTAGTCGTCCTCCTCGCTCACCTCGCGTTGGTTCTCGGGCCAGTTGACGAGGTAGAGGCGGTCGGTGGTTCGGGTGAAAGCTGTGTAGAGCCAGCGGAGATAGGGCGCGCCTGCCATGTCCTCCGTCAGATAGCCCTGGTCCACGAAGACACGGCTCCATTGGCCGCCCTGTGCCTTGTGGCAGGTCACGGCGTAGGCATATTTGATTTGGAGCGCGTTGTAGTAGGGGTCTTCGCGCAGTTTTTTGAGTCGGTCGCGCTTGAGCGGGATGTCGGCATAGTCCGCCAGCACGCTTTCGTAGAGGCGGCGCGACTCCTCCGCCGTCAGGGCAGGGGCTTCCGAAACGAGGGTGTCGAGCAGTACGCGGCAGTCCAATTCCGTGTCGTCGTAGTCGGGGAAACGGAGCGTGGCGTCGGCGAAGCGGAAACCGTGCATTTCGTGGACGTTGCGCAGACGCACCACCTCCGCCGTGTCGCCGTTGGCGATGAAGGCAAAGAGCGAATCGGTTTTTTCCTTCGGGTCGGACGGCAGATTGAGCGTCGTCCAGTAGTAGTTGTTCTTCACTGCCATCACAATGTCGCCGCGCGTCAGTTCGTCTTCGCGGTCAAAGATGCGGGCGCGTATGCCGTTGTTGTAGATATTGGCGCGCTTGTTGGAACGCGTCACGACAATCGTGTCGCGCGTACCGCAGTCGGCATAGGCGGAGACCAGTGCCTCGATGAGCTCGTTGCCCGGTAGGAAACGCACCTCGCCGTGGCGCGACCCCACGATGCGCGGCAGGTCCTCAAAGCCCTCTGTGAGCAGACTGCGGAGCCGCGTGGCGCCCGCCAGTACGCCCGAGTCGGCACTCTGACGCACCACCTCAGTGAGCGTTGCTTCGCCCACCTGAAGACCATAGTGGCGCAGTACGTCCGTGCGCAGCGCCGGACTCTCTTCTTCGCCCACCGGGGGCAGCTGCGCTGTGTCGCCCACGAAGAGCAGGCGGCACCCTTCGCCCTCGTAGACAAAGTGGATGAGGTCGTCGAGAAGCAGGCCAGTTCCGAATACGCCCGCTCCGCTGCCGCCTTGTGCCACCATCGACGCCTCGTCGACGATGAAGAGCGCGTGCCGCAGTTTGTTGAAGCCCAACGAGAACCGCGTCCCCTCGCCCTGAAATGTCTGCTGGCGGTAGATGGTCTTGTGGATGGTGAAAGCCTTGTCGCCCGCGTGTGCTGAAAACACCTTCGCCGCGCGCCCAGTGGGCGCCATGAGCACCACGTCGCGCTCCAACCGTTTCATTGTCCGCACCAACGCCCCAACGAGCGTCGTCTTTCCCGTGCCCGCATAGCCGCGCAGGATGAAAGCCGCCTGGCGCTGCGGCGACATGATGAAGTGCGCCAGCGCACTGACGGCTTCGGCTTGACGCGGCGTGAAACTGTGTGGAAAATCCTCGGCGATGCACGAGGAGAGCATTTCTTCTATCATAACAGGATGGGGACGGCGCGGGGCTAACCCCTTCGCGCTGAATGTTTGGCGGATTTTTTGCGGGACGCAACCCCTTAGGTTACACAAAAGTACACATATAAATCCGAAACGGGGTGGCTCTCTCCGCAAAAATGACTAATTTTGCAATCTGGAAACAAGTGAACTATAATAGATAGTAGACAATACGATGGATTTGCCCAAAGACCCGATGATGCTGTTCAGCGTCGTCAACATGAAGCTCCGCGATGAGTATCCCTCCCTCGAGGCCCTTTGCCAGGGAATGGACGTAGACCGCCAGAAGTTGGAAAGCCAATTGGCAGCTGCCGGCTTTGAATACAGCCCGCAGTACAACAAGTTCTGGTAAAAACGCGCAGTCGCCCCGATGAGCCTTACCCCCGTCAAGCGTTTCCTTCGGAAATATCCAGTGTCCACCCTTTGCGTCGTGGTCATCTGGTACCTCTGTCTGTTCAGGCCGCCCCACACGCGCTTGAGCGAAATTACAAACTTCGACAAGGTGGTGCACATCACGATGTATCTCGGGATGTGCAGCATCATCTGGTGGGAATATCTGCGCAGCCATACCAGCCGCAACCGGCACAAACTCTTCTGGCTCGCCATCGTGGCACCCATTGCCATGAGCGGGCTCATCGAACTGGCGCAGGCCTATCTCACGACCAACCGTTCCGGCGACTGGATTGACTTCGCAGCCAACTCCATCGGCGTCCTGCTCGCGGCCCTGCTGGGTCTATTCGTACTCCCGCGATTTATTCAAAAAAAGTAATTACTCAATGACCTCCAATTCCGCCACCCAATCTCTGCCGGACCATCTCTATGCCCGCTTGTCGGACCATACTTTGTGTCTGGCCCGCTATGACACGGACGTGCCGACGGCCTTTGCCTTCTCGACATTCCGCATGAATCCCAAGATTTCGCTGGCGGCCAATCTGCGCGAGGCCAGCCGCAACGAGGAGCTCATCCAGACGCCGTGCCGCGGTAGCGTGCAGGTGGTGGTGAGCGCCCCGGCAACCTTTGTGCCACTTGCCGAATTTCAGGAGGAGGACTGCGAGAACATCTATAACCTCTGCTTCCCCGGTCACGAACGCCGCCGTGTGTTCTACGACGTGGTGGCTGTCGCCAACTGCGTGGTGCTCTTCTCGCTCAAGGAGTCGGTGTGCCGCACGCTCGAAGAGTCGTTCAAAGACGTAAACTACGTGTCGTCGCTCACACCCCTCATCCGCCATTTTGCAAACAAGGGACAGGTGAAGCCCAGTCAGAAGCGCTTCTTCCTCTACGTCCACGAACAGACTGCCGACCTCGTCGCCTTCGAGAGCAACCGCCTGCTTGCTGTCAACTCGTACAACGTCGCTTCGGTGGTGGACGTGTCGTACTTCGTCCTCAACGTGGCGCAGCAACTCGGTGCCGAGGTGGCTCCGTCCGGCGCTCAGACCGATGAAGCTGACGCAGATTTGCCCGCTTTCAACGCCGAACTTTTCACGCCCTTCTTTGTGGCTGCCGAGGACAACTGGCGTCAAACGGTTTGTGAGGAACTCCAGAACTACGCCGTCAACGTGCGCCCCATCATCCCCAGTGCGGAATACAACCGCCACATCGTCGCCAGCACCGCCGGCGTGCCCTACGACCTCATCACCCTCCTGCTCGATTTCAAATAAATTCGCCCCAGCCGCTATGCGCATCATCACCGGAAAATACAAAGGCCGCCACTTCGACGTGCCCCGCTCCTTCAAGGCGCGGCCCACGACCGACTTTGCGAAGGAGAACCTCTTCAACGTCCTGCGCGCCTACATCGATTTTGAGGAAGTCGATGCGCTCGACCTCTTCGGCGGCACGGGGAGCATCACGCTCGAACTCCTTTCGCGCGGCTGCAAGTCGGTGGTCACCGTGGAGCGCGACCGCCAGCACTTTGCCTTCATCAAGTCGTGCGTCAAGGCCTTGCAGACCGACAATGCCACGCCCCTTTGCGGCGACGCCCTGCGCTTCATTGAACGCTGCCGCGAAAGCTTCGGACTTGTCTTTGCCGACCCTCCCTATGCGCTGAAGGAAATCGGCGAACTGCCCGACCGCGTCATGGGGGGCACGCTCGTGGCAGAGGATGGTCTCTTCGTGCTGGAGCACGGCAAGGACCAAGACTTCAGCCAGCACCCCAAATTTGTGGAACACCGCGCCTATGGCAGCGTGAACTTCTCGTTTTTCCGGCACAAGGTGGCAGACGAGAACGCAGTCGAGGACTCGGAGACTGAAGACGGAAAGGAAACTTCTGTTTTGGAGATTTGAATTTAAAACTATTTGGCGTCAGCTCTATTTTCCCCATAAATTGTAAATAGAAAATAGAGTTGGAGAATGATTTCCACAGAGTTTCAAAAACTTAGTTCAAAGAAATAGCCCTTAGACAAAAGAAGAAAAAAAGTAGCTTTGTGGGAGTGGTTACATATAATGCTTGACAATATAATTGAGCACTCGCCAGCGTTTCGTGACAATGCACAATTTCTTCTTGTTGTCGATGGCCTTGATAATTTGTTTTGAAACTTTCTCAAGAGGCATTACCCAAAACAGACCGTCTCCCTTTGCCATTCTTGTATCAACTAAACCGGGACGAATTTCAGTAACAGTGATACCTGTTTTTCGGGCTTTTGCCTGTAATGATTTAGTGTAATTTATTTGGAAAGCCTTGCTTGCGCTATAGGATGGTGCTGTCGGAGTGGGCTGTAAACCACCAATCGAGGTAATCGTAACAAGATGTCCTTTGCCGTTCTTGTCAAAATGATTATAGAGAGTATCAACTACGTTAGTCCAACCGATAACGTTAGTAGACAGAACCGCCAACTCTTGTTCAATATTAAGGGATTCGTTTAGTTCGCCAATACCTGCACAAACTATAGCTAAATCAATATTTTTGAACGACTTGATAATCTCCGCAAAAGCATTGTTGAAAGAACTTGTATCAGAAATATCAACTTGAAACGCAAGCGTGTTGGTTGGATTTTCAGCGCATAGTTTATCAAGTATATATTTTCTCCGCCCCATAATTGCGACATGATTGCCGCATGCAATATAATGCGAATAAAGAAAGTTTCCAATGCCTGAGGTGGCACCAATTATAAGAATGTTCATATCTAATGGAATTTTTCGGCAAAGTTAGACAGGAAAATCCATTGGGGACTTCACATTTGTGAAGTGGCACTATTTTTCTCTTATTTCTTTTCGCAATCGGCTGAGGTGACCCGGCGTAATTCGTAGAAAAGAAGCGATATCCTTGAGCTGAAACATTTCAAACAATTTGGGGAACTTGGAGATTAGTTGCTCATACCGCTGTATTGGTGTGACTGTATATGACTCTATTAGCCTGTCGTAAACTTGTCGAAACAGTTGCTCACTTGTCCTGGCTACGATAAACTGGAAATCCTTGTTGGTAAGCAAGCGATTGCGAAGTGTTTTGGTTGAAATACAGTAAATCTCACACGGAGAAATTGCCTTGATGGATACCCTTGAAGGAATTCCGTAAATTGAATTAGGAAAATCTGCCACAAATTCCCCAGTAAATTCCAAATTGATGACTTGCTCGTTGCCTTCAACATCATTGGCAATATACTTTAGGGCGCCAGATTTGACAAAACCTACAAAACGCCCCGTCTTGCCAGCCTCCAAGAAAAAATCACCTGCCTGATAAAGACGCAGTTCACCCTCTCTGACGCATAGGTCACGCCAAAAATCAATATCAACCTTCGTTATGTATGGGTTAAACTCGTCCATTTACAAATACTTATAACTATTTTCTTTGTATGCAAAGTTATGAGAAATCGGTGAGACTCGGGTGGTTCTCACCGTTGAAATTCAAAAACGCTAATGTGGAAAGCGCAGTCGTGGCGTATGTTTGGTGTTGACGGGGGCAAGCATCCCTAAAATTTAAAATGGTTGGGAAACTTTTAACCCCTCTTCCAGAGGGACAAAAAATGGTTCATCCGACAAATGCGTAGTTTTTCTCATGCATGGCAAGAATTTTA
>JAUNOO010000033.1 GCA_030531095.1 Bacteroidales bacterium | reverse complement strand
TGAACTTTTGAGAATTAGTCCTGAACTTTTTGAGAAATATCACGGAGATATTTTTCAGAAGCTAATGATGCGCGCCAGAAATCTCTCAGTCTAATCTTTGCGTATTTCATGTCGCATTTCAGATTTTTGCCCCACTAAAACAAAAATCATTCAAATCCTTGAAAAACAGACTAATATTCAATGCCGAGAAAAAGATTTTTGGGGCTAAATAAAAATTTATACAATAAAAGTGGGGAATTGTGGGGAGAAATCAGTAATTTTGGAAATTCTTTCACGACCGTATAAAATAGAGTATGAGATTTACGGGCATGACACAAGCCAAGCTTGATGCGAAGGGACGAGTATTCTTCCCTTCGGCATTCCGTCGACAGCTACCAGCTGCCGACGCGGAGTTCGTGCTCAAGCGCGATGTCTATCAGTCCTGCCTTGTGGTCTATCCGCGCGAGGTGTGGGACGCTGAAGTGGACGAACTGACGCGCCGCCTCAACCGCTGGAATCCGAAGGAAGCCATGCTGTTGCGCCGTTTCCTCGCTGAGGCAGAGACGTTTGTGCTCGACGGCAACGGTCGTTTTCTCGTGCCGCGCCACTTGCTCGACGCTGCCGGTCTGAGCCACGAAGTGGTCTTCGTGGGCGTGGACGACCGCGTGGAGCTTTGGGACAAGGCGCGCGCCGCCTCGCTCTTCGTGTCCGACGAAGAATATGCCGACGGACTTGCCGCCGCAATGGGAGGCCCCGCCCCTGAGTCGCTACAGTTCTGAAGAAACTGCTACACCTATATATTATATATAAGCTATGACGGAACCGACCTATCATGTGCCCGTTCTGCTCCACCCGAGCGTTGACGGGCTAAACATACGCCCCGATGGGGCTTATGTGGACGTGACCTTTGGTGGCGGGGGGCACAGTCGCGAAATCCTTTCGCGTCTGGGCGAAGATGGTAGGCTCTATAGTTTTGACCAGGACGCCGATGCTGAGCGCAATGTGCCCGAGGGCGACGAGCGCTTCACGTTCGTGCGGAGCAACTTCAGATACCTCCGCAACTGGATGCGCTACTACGGCGTGACGGCGGTGGACGGCATATTGGCTGACCTCGGCGTGTCGAGCCACCACTTCGACGACGAGGCGCGCGGTTTTTCGTTCCGCTTCGACGCGCCGCTTGATATGCGTATGAACGGACGCGCCGGCATGACCGCTGCCGACGTGGTGAACCGCTACGACGAGGCGCAGCTGGCACGCATTTTCCACCTCTACGGCGAGATGAAGAACAGCCGCAGTCTGGCAGCCGCCATCGTGAAAGGCCGGCAGAACGCCACCGTCACGACGGTGGAACAGCTCATCGAACTCATCCGCCCGCTCATGGGGCGCGAGCGCGTCAAGAAAGACATGGCAAAGGTGTTTCAGGCCCTGCGCATCGAGGTGAACCACGAAATGGACGCCCTCGAGGAAATGCTCACCGCCGCCATCGACGTGCTGCGCCCGGGAGGCCGACTGGTGGTTCTGACCTACCACTCGCTCGAAGACCGTATGGTGAAGAACTTTATGCGTGCCGGCAACGTGGAAGGCAAGACCGAGCAGGACTTCTTCGGCAACCGCCTGAGTCCGCTCCGTCCCGTCAACAACAAGGTGATTGTCCCCGACGACGAGGAGCAGGAACGCAATCCGCGCAGCCGTAGCGCCAAACTGAGAATTGCAGAAAAGACGGTGCGCTGACGCGCCCTGTACCGCCGGTGGAGCTGGTCGCCGCGGCGGGATACGAAAAAAGAGATACAAGAAAAGATAGGCATGAACAACGACGACGACATAAAGAAGGACACCTCCCTCGACGAACTGCTGCGCCGCGCCAGACTGGAAAACGGTGGCGACATGGACGGCGATGCGGTCAAGGCCGCCGCGAAAAGAGCGGTCAAGGCCAAGGTAACTGCCGACGCAGCGGCGGACGCTGAGGAAAGCGCCGACGGGAAAGCACCCGCCGACGCCGAACTGACTGAGGAGGAGAAGGAGCGTCGCGAAGACCTCCGCTTCTATCAGGAGAAAGAGGAGCGGGCGCGAAAGGCCTTCCGCCGCTTCACCGACATCGAGAACGAGGGTGAGGAGGGCATGAAGGTGAACCTGCGCAGCATCTTTGGCGGAGACATGTTCGCCAGTCCGACCTTCCGCCGCAACATCCTCTATCTGTTGCTCATTGCCGTAATGGCGATACTCTACGTCGCCAACCGCTACGCCTTCCAGCGCGAAGAGATTCGCCGCGAACAGCTCAGCAAAGACCTGACCGACCGCAAGTTCAAGGCGCTCACCATTGCCAGCGAGTTGACCGAATTTTCCATGCGCTCCAACGTGGAGGAGAACTTGCCCGATTCCACACTGCGCACGTCCACAAAGTCGTCCTTCCACCTGACGGTGCCCGAGACGGACGAAGAATAAACAGCGCGCCGCCCACTGATTTTATAAGCATAACCCCATAACTAAAAAGTATAATTTCACACACAATCAGACGATGAAGAATTCACAGAAAAGCAGCACGATGCACCGCTATTTTATTGTGGTGTTTGTCCTATCTCTGGCTGGAGTCAGCGCTCTGGGCAAGGCCATCTATACCATGACCGTAGAGCGCGACCGCTGGATGGAGATGAAAGGTATGCTCGTGAAGGAAGACCGCCCGCTGCCCGCCAAGCGCGGCAACATCCTCTCCGCCGACGGCCAGATGCTGGCGTCCTCACTCCCCGAGTATAAGGTATATGTCGACTTCATGTCGAGCGAACGCGACACGGCGCGCCGGTCTAAGGACCAGTACCGCCGCGACACGCTCCTGGATAATAATATAGACTCCGCGTGCTACTACATGCACCAGATTTTTCCCGACATCAACCCCGAAAAGCTCAAGAAGCACCTGCGGGAAGGCCGGAAGCGGGAGAGCCGCTACTGGCCCGTCTACGTGAAGGAGGTGACGTCGCTCCCCCTCAAGCGCAGGGAGAACAAGCAG
This sequence comes from Bacteroidales bacterium, assembly GCA_030531095.1. Taxonomy (GTDB): domain Bacteria; phylum Bacteroidota; class Bacteroidia; order Bacteroidales; family Bacteroidaceae; genus Alloprevotella. The sequence goes on along the minus strand of JAUNOO010000033.1, from coordinate 15,040 downwards.
ATTTCCTACATCGAGTATAGCAAGATGAAGGAGATACCTTTCTTCTCGCTCAAGTCGAGCATCAACTACGTCAAAATTGACATGCGCCGCCGCCCCTTTGGCGACCTTGCGCAGCGCACCGTGGGGCTCTTCAAGGACTCGGCGCGCTACGGTCTGGAACTGACGTTCGACAGCATCCTGGCGGGCAAACCGGGTAAGTTCCACTATCAGAAAGTGCTGAACCACAAGATGGAAGTGGTGGACGTGCCCGCCGAAGACGGTTGCGACATCCAGACGACCATCGACGTCAACATGCAGCAAATCTGCGAGCAGGCTCTGGGCGACAAACTGAAGGAAATCAACGCCGTGTCGGGCGTGTGCATCCTGATGGAAGTGGCGACGGGCGACATCAAAGCCATGACGAGCCTCTCGCGCCACGCCGACCAGACTTATCATGAGGACCGCGCACTGGCAGTGACCGACCTGTATGAACCAGGTTCGGTGTTCAAACCGCAATCCTTCCTCGTGGCGTTCGACGACGGTATGATAAAGATGACCGACCAGGTCAACGTGGGCAACGGCATCTACAAGTTCGGCTCGCGCCAAATGAAGGACCACAACTGGCGCTCGGGCGGCTACGGCACGCTCACCGTGCCGCAAATCATCGGCAACTCGTCCAACGTGGGCGTGAGCGTCCTCATCGATGAACACTATGCGGACAACCCCACAAAGTTCGTCTCCGGCCTGCACCGCATCGGGTCGGCTGAAGACCTCCAAATCCCCATCGAAGGCTACGAGCCGCCGCGCATCCGCTTCCCGGGACAGGGCGCATATTGGTCGCGCACCTCGCTGCCTTGGATGAGCATTGGCTACGAAACTCAAATCACGCCCATCAACACCATCAACTTCTACAATGGCATTGCCAACAACGGCAAATTGTTGCGCCCCCGTCTGGTGAAGGCCATCCTCAAGGACGGCAAGGTGGTGAAGAACTTCCCCGTCACCGTGCTGCGCGAGCACATGGCGTCTGATGAGGCTGTGCAGAACATCAGATACTGCCTCGAATACGTCGTATCGAAAGGCGTGGGCAAGCCCGCCGGCTCCAAAATGTTCTCCGTAGCGGGCAAGACCGGCACGGCGCAGGTGTGGACCGGCAAGGGCAAGACGAACGAATACTTCGTGACCTTCGCAGGCTATTTCCCCGCCGACAAACCGCAGTACACCTGCATTGTCTGCATCCGCAAACCCGCTCCCGCTTCGGGCGGCGGTCAGTGCGGTCCCGTCTTCCGCCGCGTGGCAGAGTCGGTGATGGCGCGCACCCACATGAATGAATACGCTGCAGCGAGCGACACCGTCAACGGTTTCGCCCCCATGGAAATGCCGGGCGAAATGGTGACGACCGCACGCCTCTTCGACCACTTGGGCATAGCCACGGGGCAGTCCATTGCCGACGAGAACGGTTGTGTTTGGGGCACAGCCGACTGTGCGGACAACCGCGCCGAATTTGTCGTGAACAAGGACGTGCAGGACGTCGTGCCCGACGTGAAGGGCTACGGTCTGCGCGATGCCGTGAGCCGACTCGAGGCTTGCGGACTCCGCGTCAAGGCCACAGGCGTGGGACGCGTGCTGAGCCAGAGCATTGCGCCGGGAACTGGACTGCAACAGAACCAGACCATCACGCTGACGCTCGGCTACGAGAAGCACAAGCGGAAGGCAAACCATCCCGCCCCGAAACCTGCCGCGGCACAGCCTGCCACCGCCTCGCAAACGCCGGCGGCGCAACCGTCTGCCACTGGTACGGCGCAAAAGAAGAAACCCGCCGAGACGGGTAGACCATAAGATTGAAACCAAAAAAGAATAACCGAAATGCTGTTGTCTGAAGTATTGAAGAAGGTCAGCCCCATCGAAGTATGCGGCAGCCTCGATTTGGAGATTTCGGGCGTCGAAATGGACTCCCGTCAGGTCAAATCCGGCAATCTTTTCGTTGCCGTGAAAGGCACACAGGCGGACGGCCACGCCTTTATCGGAAAAGCCCTCGAACAGGGCGCGGCTGCCGTACTCGTCAGTGAACCGGTACCCGCCGACGTGCCCGAAGGCGTCACCTTCGTCCGCGTAGCCGACACCGAAGACGCCGTGGGCAAAGTGGCAACGCAATACTACGGCGACCCCACCCGCTATCTGACACTCGTAGGCGTCACGGGCACCAACGGCAAGACAACCATAGCCACACTGCTCTACAACATGTTCCGCAAGTTTGGCTTCAAGTGCGGTCTCTGCTCCACCGTCTGCAACTACATCGACGGCGAAGCCGTGCCCACCGAACACACTACGCCCGACCCCATCACCCTCAACCGACTCCTCGGCAAGATGGTGGCGGCGGGTTGCCAGTACGCCTTCATGGAGTGCAGTTCGCACGCCATCCACCAGAAACGTATCGGCGGACTCCGCTTTGCAGGGGCAATCTTTACCAACCTGACGCGCGACCACCTCGACTACCACAAGACATTCGAGAACTATCGCGACGCCAAGAAGGCCTTCTTCGACGGCCTCGACGCTGAGGCTTTTGCCATCACCAACGCCGACGACAAGAACGGCATGGTCATGGTGCAGAACACGGCTGCCACCGTCCGTACTTATTCCACCCGCACCGCCGCCGACTATAAGGGACGCATTCTCGAAGAAAGCATCGAAGGCATGCTCCTCGACATCGACGGACAGGAGGTGAGCGTCCGCTTCGTGGGCCGCTTCAACGTCTCCAACCTGCTCGCCGTCTATGGCGCCGCCATCATGCTGGGCCACGAACCCGAAGAGGTGCTCCGCGTCCTCTCCGAACTCCACCCCGTCAACGGCCGCTTCGAGGCTATCCGCTCGCCCAAGGGCTTCAGCGCAGTCATCGACTATGCCCACACGCCCGACGCACTGGAGAACGTGCTCACCGCCATTCAGGAAATCGTGAAGGGTAAAGGGCGCGTCATCACCGTCTGCGGCGCAGGCGGCAACCGCGACAAGGGAAAGCGTCCGCTCATGGCGCGCGAGGCGGCAAACCGCAGCGACCGCGTCATCATCACCAGCGACAACCCGCGCTTCGAGGAGCCGCAGGCCATCATCGACGACATGCTGGCAGGACTTGACAGCGAACAGATGCAGCGCGTCATCAGCATTGCCGACCGTCGCGAGGCCATCCGCGCCGCCGCCATGATGGCGCAGCCCGGCGACGTCATCCTCGTGGCTGGAAAGGGACATGAACCCTACCAGGACGTGAAGGGCGTGAAGCACCACTTCGACGACCACGAAGAAGTGCGCGCTGCCTTCGGCATCGCCTGACAGTCCGCCGCAACTGCCCTACACGTATTTTTCGAGAAACCCCATTATTCCTGAAACAGTCGGGACTCCCGCCGCCTCTGTGTGGTGCGCTCCCACCCAATGTCCAGACAAATGTTATACTATTTCTTTCGATTCCTGGAACAGTTTGGCGTGCCCGGTTCAAATTTGTGGTCCTACATCTCGTTCCGCGCCCTGCTCGCCCTGATGCTCGCCCTCGTGGTGTCGGCATGGTTTGGCGAGTACTTTATCAAGTGGATGAAGCGTCACAACATCAGTGAGGTGCAGCGCGACGCCGCCATCGACCCGTTCGGAGTACAGAAAATCAATGTCCCCTCCATGGGCGGCATCATCATCATCGTTTCCGTCCTCGTGCCCTGCCTCCTGCTGGGTCGTCTGCGCAACATCTATATGATTCTGATGATTGTCACTACCGTGTGGCTCGGACTGCTGGGCTTCCTTGACGACTACATCAAGAATTTCAAGAAAAACAAGGACGGTCTTTCGGGCAAGTTCAAGATTCTGGGGCAAGTGCTCCTCGGCCTCCTCGTGGGGCTCGTGCTCTACTTCAGTCCCGACGCCGTCATCCGTGAGAACGTCGAAGTGGAATACCAGGGCGGCGTCCGCACGGAAGTGGTACACAAGGACCAGGCGGTCAAGTCGACCAAGACTACCATCCCGTTTGTCAAGAACAACAACCTCGACTACACGCAGCTGATGTCGTTCTGTGGAAAGTATAAGACCCAGGCGGGCTGGATACTCTTCGTCCTCGTCACCATCTTTGTCATCACCGCCGTCAGCAACGGCGCGAACCTCAACGACGGAATGGACGGCATGGCGGCGGGCAACTCCGCCATCATCTGTTTCGCGTTGGGCGTATTGGCGTACGTCTCCAGCCACATCGAGTTTGCCAGCTACCTCAACATCATGTACGTCCCCGGTTCGCAGGAGTTAGTCATATATATATGTGCGATGGTCGGCGCCCTCATAGGTTTCCTGTGGTACAACGCCTATCCCGCCCAAATCTTTATGGGCGACACAGGCTCGCTCACCATCGGCGGCGTCATTGCCGTCCTCTCCATCATCATCCACAAGGAGTTGCTCCTGCCCATCCTCTGCGGCGTCTTCCTCGTCGAGAGCCTGAGCGTCATTCTCCAGGTGGAGTATTTCAAACTCGGCAAGCGCAAGGGTCTGCGTCAGCGCATCTTCAAGCGCACGCCCATCCACGACAACTTCCGCGTGCTCCCCTCGCAGCTCGACCCCGACTGCCGCTACGTTTTCCGCAACTGGCCCCACGGTGCCTGGCACGAGTCGAAAATCACGGTGCGCTTCTGGATTACCACCATCCTCCTCGCCGCCGCCACAATAATTACTTTGAAAATCAGATAAAAGTCCCACTCCAAGAGTCGTATGAGAATAGTCGTATTAGGAGCCGCCGAGAGCGGTGTGGGCGCCGCAGTCCTGGCGCAGAAGAAAGGCTTCGATGTCTTCGTGTCCGATATGGGTCACATCAAGGACAACTATAAGGCCCAGCTCGACAGCTACGGTCTGGCGTGGGAAGAAGGCCGCCACACGGCGGAGATCATCCTCAATGCCGACGAGGTCATCAAGAGCCCCGGCATCCCCGAGGACGCCCCGATGGTGTTGAAGATAAAGGAAAAGGGCATTCCCGTCATCAGCGAAATAGAGTTTGCCGGCCGCTACACGTCAGCCAAGATGGTCTGCATCACCGGCAGCAACGGCAAGACCACAACCACGTCGCTCATCTACCACATCCTCCGCGAAAAAGCCGGTTTCAACGTCGGTTTGGCAGGCAACATCGGTCGCAGTCTCGCGCTGCAGGTGGCAGAGGAGCAGCACGATTGCTACGTCATCGAACTCTCCTCCTTCCAGCTCGACGACATGTTCGACTTCCGCGCCAACGTCGCCGTCCTGCTCAACATCACCCCCGACCACCTCGACCGCTACGGCTTCTGCATGCAAAACTACGTCGACTCCAAAATGCGCATCGTCCGCAACCAGCAGCCCGACGACACGTTCATCTATTGGACGGGCGACGAACACGTCGGTCAGGAGTTGCCCAAATACAACGTGCAGAGCCGCGTCTGCGCCTTCTCCGACGCACCGCAGGACGACACCGTAGGTTACGCCGACGGCGACCTTTTCCGTCTTGCCGCCCCCGTACCGTTCGAGATGCCCCTCGCCGACCTCTCCCTCCCCGGCAAGCACAACCTTCGCAACGCACTCGCCGCCGCCATGGCAGCCCTTGCAGCCGGCGCACCCGCTGAGGCCGTCCGCGCAGGCTTGACCGACTTCCCCGGTGTGGAGCATCGCCTCGAGAAAGTCTGCGACGTGCGTGGCGTCCACTACGTCAACGACTCCAAGGCCACCAATGTCGACGCCTGCGCCTGTGCCCTCGAAGCCATGTCGACGCCCGTCGTCCTCATTGTCGGCGGCAAGGACAAAGGCAACGACTACAGCGCCATCGTCCCCATCGTCCGCCAGAAGTGCCGCGCCCTCGTCTATCTCGGTGCCGACAACGCCAAACTCCATGCCGCCTTCGACGACCTCGGTCTCCCCGTCGCCGACACCCACAGCATGGCGGACTGCGTCGCCGCTTGCGCCAGTCTCGCCCAGGCAGGCGACACAGTCCTGCTCAGCCCCTGCTGCGCCAGTTTCGACCTTTTCCACAACATGGAGGACCGCGGCGAGCAGTTTAAAGAGCGTGTCCGTGAAATGCTCTGACGCACTGGCGGTGTGTCATAACAGGCAATCTGCGTCGTTGCTTTCGCTCTCGGGTTCGGTCACGTACTTCAAGTACGCTCCCTTCACCCTCAATCTCAGCGCCTAGCATCTCACCTGCTCTGACGCACCTTAAGGGGACCGCACAATCCCCTAAACATTTGAAGCTAAAAATATTTCGATAACATATCCTCAAGATGCCCAAATTCTTCAAGCGATATTTCAACAGTGACCGCGGTCTCCTTCAGGGCGACCTCGTCATTTGGGCCATGTTCTTTTTGCTCAGCATCATCTCGATAGTAGAGGTGTTCAGCGCCGCCAGTACCCTGTCCTACAAGTCAGGCGACTACCTTGCGCCCCTCTTCCGTCAGGGCTTCTACCTCTTTCTGGGCGCGGTCGTCGCTTGGGGTTTCCATTGCATCCCCTGCCGCTATTTCAAGCTCATCCCTCCCTTCTTCTATCCCGTGAGCGTCATTCTGCTCATCCTCACGCTCTTCACCGGCGAGAGCATCAATGAAGGTTCGCGCTGGCTGAAATATTTCGGCGTCAGCTTCCAGCCCTCTGAGTTGGCAAAGGGCATACTGGTCATCACCGTGGCGCTCATCCTCTCTTACGGGCAAACCGAAAAAGGCGCTGCGCCCAAGGCGATGAAGTACATCCTCATTGCGAGCGGCATCGTGTGCGGTCTCATCCTGCCCGAAAACCTCTCCACGGCGGTCATCCTTTTCACCACCGTCTTCCTCATGATGTTCATCGGCCGCGTTCCCTTCAGGCAGTTGGGGCGTCTCGTCGGCGCTTTGTTCCTCATCGGCGTAGCCATCGTCATCGTCGTCCTCATTACACCTAAGGAAACGCTTGAGAAAAACTCCGTCCTTCACCGTATGGACATCTGGATTTCGCGTGTTGCTTCCTTCACCGGCAACCATCCCAACCAGGAAGGGCTCCGCGACTACCAGGCTGTCGAAAGTGAGTTCCGCGCCGCCAGTCCCGACGGCACCCTCACCGCCGAACAAGACTCCATCGTTAACGCCCTGCGCCGCAACGCCGATGCGCGCTACCTCCGTGACCACGCCCAAGAGGCTCACGCCAAAATTGCCATCGCCTCCAGCAACGTCGTCGGCAAAATGCCCGGCAACTCCGAGCAGCGCGACTACCTTTCGCAGGCCTATTCCGACTTCATCTTTGCCATCATCGTCGAAGAATTGGGCATTTGGGGCGGTGCCTTCGTCGTCTTTTTCTACATCGTCATCCTCTTCCGCACGGGGCGCATCGCCAGTCTGTGCGAGCGCAATTTCCCCACCTACCTCGCCATGGGACTTGCCATCCTGCTCGTCCTGCAGGCAATGGTCAACATGTTGGTCGCCGTGGGTCTTGCCCCAGTCACCGGTCAGCCGCTTCCCCTCATCAGTCGAGGCGGTACATCCATCGTCATCAACGGCGTCTACTTCGGCATGATACTCAGTGTAAGCCGCTACGCCCGTCGTTTGCCTGAGGACACCAAATCTTCAAAGTCCGACACCGCGCAACCCGCCGAACTCACTGAGACGGAGAAGGAGGCTGAGGCTAAGAAAGCCGCCATGCAGAGCGACGAAGGCCTTGTCTGACGGGCTGAAATTGCCGATGAAACCGCCAAAAACGAAGAAATTCCCATTTCCCCGTTAGCTGTCCGAAACAAATAAGAAAATCCGCCGCAGGCTCGCCTGCGTATACAAAAAAACCACAGCAATGAAACTTCACATCATCACCCGCCGCTTTGCCCTCCTCGCCGCCGCCCTCTGTTTTGCGGTGTCCAACGTGTCGGCGCAAGACCAGCCCCGTGTCCGCCTCGTCACCAACATGGGCGACATCATCATCACCCTTTTCAACGAGACGCCCGCCCATCGCGACAATTTCCTCAAGCTCACCCGCGAGGGCTACTATGACGGACTGCTCTTCCATCGCGTCATCAAGAACTTCATGATACAGGCAGGCGACCCCGATTCGCGCGGCGCCGAAGCTGGCAAGTTCCTCGGCGATGGCGGTCCCGGCTACACCCTGCCCTTGGAAGTCGACCTTCCGCGCCACTACCACTACCGCGGTGCAGTGGGTGCCGCCCGCGAGCCCGACGACGTCAACCCCGAGCGCCGCAGCAGCGGTTCCCAGTTCTATATCGTCTGGGGTCAGCGCCAGAGCTACGACGACCTGAAATATGCCCGCCAGCGTGTGGAAGAAGCCACCAATGGCGAAGCCGAAATCACCGATGAAATGGCGAAAATTTACGAAAAGACAGGTGGCGCGCCCCACCTCGACGGTCAGTACACCGTCTTTGGCGAAATGGAAGCCGGCGAAGACGTGGTCAAAGCCATTCAGACAGTCGAGACCGACGAGAACGACCGTCCCCTCACCGACGTTGTCATCCTGAAGGCAGAGGTTTTGGAATAAAATTGCATAGCTTTATATTGGAAACGCGGCTGCATCCACATCGGGTGCAGCCGCGTTTCAGTTATTCGCGTGAGCCTCGGCTCATTCTTTTTAGGTTTAAGATTCAGCTTATAAATCAAGTGCAGCATACCGTAGCGCGGAATTGTGTTGTACCACGTCTCCACGCGTGCCTGCTCGTTGAGCGTCTGGCGCACGTTCGAGAGTTCGCCGAGAATGTCGAACCCGTCCACTGCCACCGTCAGACTGCCCTTCACGAAAGTGCGCTCCAGTCGGGCGTTCCACACCAAATCGTCCGTGTTGAACGACTTTTCCTCATAACCACGGCGGCTGAACATCGTCAGGTCTGTGCTTAGGTTGACGCCCCAGGGTAGAGGCACGCGTGCCGACAGGCCGTAGTTGTAGTCCCAGGCATTTACCGTCGTGAAGTCCGCGCGCGAACTTGTGGCGTGCCGCCAAGTTGCCTTCGCCTTTAGTCCGAGGTTCCAGCCCTTGTTCGAGTAGTGCAGCGACAGCGTCTCCCCCGAGTAGAGGTTGAGCACCGTGCTGCGGGCGTCCGTCGTAGCGCCGTCAATTTCCGTGAAGTCCACACTGTGGTTGAAGTCCGATGTCGTGTTTGAACTGAACGTGAAGCGCTTCTGGTAGCCAAACTGCCGGTCGAACGAGAACGCGCCGCCCATTTTCCAGTTGCCGTTCACGTTGAGCGGCGACACCGTGTAGCCACCAGTCGACGAATTGTATTCGCGTAGCGTACCGATGGCATTGCGGGTGCGGTTGTAGTAGAGCGTCGCGTTGAAGAGCGGCACGAATCCGGTTGAGAAGTGCCGCCAGTTCAGTGAGACGTCGTGGTTGACGAGCGTCTTCAGGTTAGGGTTGCCCATTTCGATGTAGAGCGGGTCAGAGTCGTCCGTCACTCCCAGCGCGTTCACGAGGTCGGGGTGTTCCAGCGTCATGTTGTAGCTCAACTGCAACCAGCCCAGGTATTTCTTTGTAGTATAGCTCTGTATGAGGTTGCCGCTTGGCAGGACGTAGTATCTGTTTTTGCGGAAATCCGCGTCCACGTCCCCGCGTTCGTAGCGCAGGCGGTATTGCTTCATGTAGAAAGGCAGCGTCACCGTCACGTTCGGCAGGTTGTTTTCAGCGTCATAAAATTCCAGTTTCATCTCCACCTTGTGGGTCTTCGTCCAGCGCTCCGCGTGTGCCGAGTTGTCCACATCGAGCGCCTCCTGCATCGCCTCAATCGTTGAGGGCAGGGCGCCGAGCGCATTTTCCGTGTCCTCGCCCCAGTCCGTCAGGCGGTCCAGACGGTACAGGTCGTCGTGCCCCGACTTGTAGTCCTGCGTGTAGCCGTAAGTGAACGTCTCCTTGAATTTCTTGTGCTGCATATGATACGACCCGTCCACGTTGAACGCATAGTTCCGCGAGGGCGTCGTGTGGTAGCGGTTGCGGAAATCCTTCTCCGTCCCGGCGGTGGCAGGATAATCCAGCAGATAGTGGTTCCAGGCGTCGTTGTCACTGCTGCCGTACTTCCACGAACCACTGAGGAAAACCACGTCCTTCACGCCCCTCGTCATGAAAGGCAACCACATCGCCGAGAAAGGCAGCGACATCCCCCAGTTTTCGCTTTCCGATAGTGCAGACTGCCTGCTGCGGTTCAGAGCAAGGCGTTGCAGACTCGTCAGGTTCGGCGAGAAAATGCTGTCCAGGAATGCCGCGCTCTGGTACGAATAAGGGTCACTGCCCAGCGTCGCCGCGCGGTACCACGACGTGCCCTTGCTCTTGTTGTAGTAGAGGTTGAGGTCGGCGTTGTAGTTGAAGACATGCTTCTTCACTTTGAGGTGGTGGTTCGACGACACCGCCGTAGCGCAGTTGTCGCTGAACCTTTCCGTGAGCCCATACGTGTCACCCGTGGAGAGGAAGTTCGTAGTCCGCTGGTTCGTCTGCGTCGTGTTGTCCGTGTGCGTCACTGTCAGGTTGCTCGTCCACTCCAGCGTCTTTTTGCGGTTCTCATACGCGTATTCCAAGCCCCCGCTCTTCGATGCTTGCAACCCCGTGGGCTGATACGACGGCGTCCAGTCGCCTTGTCTGCCCGGCTTGCGCGTGTCGTTCGTGTTGTTGGCGTTGGCAAAAATGGCGAGTCGCGAGCAGTCCGAGAAGCGCAGGGCAAAGACGCGCCCCATATAGCGGTCGTCAGTGCCGTAGCCCCCTTCGGCATTGGCAATCCACCCAATGGAGTATTGCTTTTTCAGTCTCACGTCCATCACGAGGTTGCGGTTCTTGTCGTCCTCGCCCGTCATCTCCTCCAAGTCCGATTTTTTGTCAAACACCTTCACCTTGTCCACCATGTAGGCGGGCAGATTGTCGAGCGCGATGCGCGGGTCGCCTTTGAAGAAGTCGCGCCCGTTCACCAGCAGACTGTTCACCACCTCGCCGTTCACCTTAATCACGCCCTCGTCGCTCAGCGTCGCCCCCGGAAGTTGTTCGATGAGCGCGTCGAGCATAGAGCCTTGCGACATCTGGAACGCGTCGGCGTTGTAGACGATGGTATCGCCGTTCGTCACCATCTTGATTTTCGTCGCCGTCACCTCCGCCGCCCCCAGTTCGCGGTCGAACGCCGAGCGCGACTTCTTGCGCATATAGAGCGACTCGGGCAGGTAGAACACCCCCGTGGCGCGTCTGGACGGGTTCACGTTGACCGTCTCGTAGAGAGGCTGATATTTGGGCGACGTAATGTGCAGAATGTACTTGCCCTTCTGTGCCACCGTGAACATCACGAACGAAGCCGTCACGACGCCGTTGTCCGTGTTGTGCACGAACTGACCGTTGCAGACGAACGCACTGTCTTCAGTCAGCACCTCCACGGCGCCGCTGTCGATAAGTTCGCCCGTAAACGCGTCCGATATGGGCGCCAGCACGTTGTATGTCTTTTGGGCATTGCCGCAGAGTGGAAGCAGGAACAGGCTCAAGAGCATGAGCGCGAGAGATTTCGTACCTTTCATATTGTGGTAGTTTTATAGGTGTTGGCGAGGCGGAGGGCGAAGCCACCTCTATTTATATAACTGCCTGAATCTTGTTTTGTGACAACGCCACCGCCAATTTTTTGCGGAGAAATCGGAATTCAGTCCTTCAGCGCCTGCAAAACCCGCCCTTCGCTGCCGCTTGTTTGGCGTCTAATGCGTTTATCTCGTGTGAGTTAAGGAGAATGGTTTTCCTTATTGAGGAAATTTGTCACCCCCCCATCACAAAAGTATAAATAATCACTGAATTAAGCGTACTATGTAAATTAGATTTAACAAACAACTATATTTCCTTCGCCCACGAGCGCAGTAAATATAGCCGACACCTTGAATCGCATGGCGTATAGCAACGCGGCTGCATCCACATCGGGTGCAGCCGCGTTTCAGTTGAACCAATTATTTTACCTGTCTATTTGTGTCGGGACTTTAATGCATGGTGTCACTTCCTCTTCGGGTTCTTGTTGAAATGGAAGACGACGTGCGTCATGATGTAGTTGGGCAGCGAGCGGAACCACGTTTCGGTTCGTCCCTGTGCGTTGACCTCATACTGCGTGTTCGAGAGCTGGTGGAGGAGGTCGAAGGCCTCGATGCGGGCAATGAGCTTGCCCTTGAGGAAGGACTGCGAGAGGGAGGCGTTGAGGACAAAGTCGTCCGTGTTCAGGTCGGCGCTGCCATAGCCACGGCGGGAGTACATCTTTCCATCTACCGATAGGGTCGTTTTCAGCTTCGGGATGGTGTAGCGGGCGGAAAGACCGTAATGGAAATCGACGGCGTTGAGCGTCTCGAAGTCCTGCATCTTGCCCTCGCTGTGTCGCCAGCGGACGTCGCCCGCGGCGCGGATGTTGAGTGCCCCTTTATTGAACTGCACGTATGCGTTGTCGTGCAGGGTCAGTGTGTTCACGGCGTTCACGTGGCTTTCCGTCTCCCCGTCGAGCATAGTATGGTCGAGCGAGTGGATATAGCCGGCGTCGGCGTTCATCTGCCACGTCCAGAAACGGTTCTTGTCTATGGCGCGGGAGATGTCGAACTTTGCATTCAGCCTGTATGCCCCTTTCACGTTCTTGGGCTGATAAGTATAGACACCGGTTTCTGTGTTGTAACTAACAGACTGGGCTGTCTGTCGGTGGTAGAAGTCTGCTGCCAATCCCGCATGCCATTGGTTCACGCCTTTGTTATAATAGTCCATGCCAACATTGGAAGTGACGGTGCTTTTGAGGTCAGGGTTTCCCAACTTAACAATGAGCGGCTGACTGTCATCGCGGTAAGTGATGCGGTCGGAGAGAAATGCGCCCCGCCGTGTATGACTGACATTCACCCTGAAATCATGTATCCCGTCTTTTGAGGCATTCCTGAAGGCGGCAGATGTGTTGACGAACAGGGTGTTTTGCGTGGCGAGCGTATCGAGACTGCCACGCTGATAGTCGAGCGATTCATGACGAATGGGCACACTGATGCCCAGTGACCAACGCTGATAGTCGACGGTTACCGGGCTGTTGGGAATTTTGTAATTTCCATTGCCGGAGAGTGAGAGATTGACAGTGTTCTCTGTGATGTTTGTCCTGCTGTCGTATGAATTGTTGAAGTCGGTGACTGCACTCAGCGCGTCTATCTGAGAAGCCAGCACCAGCGTATCGGGATGGTACAGATAGTCGTGAGATTCCGTGCGGCTCAGGTGCAAGCTTTCGCCCAACTTCATGTCCACGCCCTCGAACAGCTTCGTGTTGAATTCCACATAGGCGTAACCCCATGTCAAGCGGTTGCTGAAGTCATCCACATTGTGCGAACCGTCTGCTGCGGGTTTGCGTATTGCGTCGTGTGATACCTTCGGGCTGATTCGGAATCGTCCTCGCTGTGTTCCACTCTGAAATAGTAGTCAAGATGCTTCTGTTTCTTGCCGATGTTGAATGCGCCTTGAGCCTCAAGGTTCCCGCGCCATGACTTTCCCTCGCTGAAACCTCGGGTGCGCTGTGAAACCGTCAAGGTGTCAGACCACAGGTCATACATTGAATTGAAGTGGCCATGCGTCTTGGAATAATCGAAATCGGCCACGACACGGAGATAAAACGGTTTGCTCAGCGTAAACTCATCGCGGGCGTTCCAACTGTGATTGCCTGCGCTGCTGAAACTTTCTGTCAGCGAAGTGGGAGTGAGTCCTTGCAGGAATTGTTCGTACCGGCTTCTCGACTCGCTGGCATCTGTTGTCGAAGTGTAGGAGGCGGTCAGGTTGTTCTTCACAGTATGGTCTTTACTTTGATAGTCCAACTCTCCTGCGACGCTCCTGGTGGTGAGCAGGTTTCTCGGCATCGTGGCGGGAGTCCAGTTGTCCGATTGGCCGATATGACGCGATTCGTTCACATTGTTGAGATTACCCAAGAGCGTGAAGCGCCAGAGGTCTGTAAAGCCAAGCAGGAACCCCCTGCCGAGCCACCTGTCCTCAGTCCCCACGGCACCCTCCACATTGGCGATGTAGCCGCGCTGGTAGTCCGGCTTCAGGTTCACGTCCATCACGAACAACTTGGGGTCCACATCATAGCCAAGCGCCTTGCTCTTGTCGCTCTGCTGGTCATATACCTTGATGTCCTTCACCGTATAATAAGGCAGGTTTTCAAGCAACACCTTGCGGTTGCCCTTGAAGAACGAGCGCGAGCCAAGCATCAGTTCGTCCACCTTTTTGCCGTTCACGAATATCTCTCCTGCCTCATTCATCGTCACGCCTGGCAACTGGGCAATCAGTGCGTCCAGCATTGACCCGTCAGGCAGTTTGAACGCATCGGCATTATAGACAAGCGTGTCGCCGCGGTAAAACATTTTCACCCTGGTCGCCTTTACGACAGCCTCATTCAGCGTTTTATCCATACTGCGCCGCATCTTGATGACAGGAAGATTCAAATCCTTGTCCGTCACCTTAAAGCGCAACCACTTCTCACCGTACCCTTCTTTGGAGGCATGTATGAGGTAGGTTTTATTTGCCTGTGGCGTAAATGTTGTTTGGTATTGATACGCCACGAGTCTCCCGTTCCTGTCTTTGAAGGCGGTACAGGGCAACGATTCTTGAATCATTGTGCTGTCGCTTTCATGAAGAGACACGTGTACGTCATCCAATGCGATACCCAAAAATTCATCTTCCACATTGCCGGAGAGCGTGACGGTCGCTTCCTGAGCGACAGCGGGCAGGGAGATGGCGATGAAAGCCAATAGAATCTTAGCAAATTTCATAAAAGCTCAAATTATTTGGGGTTTCTATTTCTTCTTATCTATTTATATAACTGAGAGAATCCCGTTTTGTGACAACGCCGTCACCACTTTTTTTGCAGAAATTCAAATTCCAGTCCTTCAGACCTTGCGGAAACCGCCTTTCAGCGCAGCTTGTCAATGGTCAAAGGGTCTTGTCCCGTGCGAGTTAATTGGTGTATAATATATTCTTGCTGATTTGATGCTACAAATATACAAAAAACATTGTATATAAGGAGAGTTTTATATCTGAAAATCAAAGGAAAAATCTATCAGGCAGGAGTTATCAAAAATTAGTCCTGAGCTTTTGAAAAATAGTCCTGAGCTAATTA
>JAUNOO010000134.1 GCA_030531095.1 Bacteroidales bacterium | reverse complement strand
CAGGACTAATTTTCAAAAGCTCAGGACTATTTTATGACCGCTCGGCACAGAGCCTTCGGACGCGCTGATGGGCGCTATAATAATAAGGTGTAGAAGCGCGTGTCAGAGGTGTGCCTGCGGATGGACGAACTGGCCGTGGCGCGCCGTGTGCTTGCCGTAGCGGATGGCAAAGCGGGGGCAGCGGTGGAGGCAGCCCAGACAGCAGATGCACTCGGGTTTTGTCCAGACGGGGCGGTTGTCTTTCATCTCGATGGCGCGGGCGGGGCATTTCGTGGCGCAGAGGTTGCAGCCGATGCAGTCTGCCGTGACGCTGAAGCGGCGCGTCTGGCGCTGGCGCGGATAGAGGCTGTATTCGAGGCGGGCGAGGAAGGCGGGCACGGGGCGGTTGCCCCACGCGGTGCAGACTTTTTGCGCCACCAAGCCCACCACTGTGTCGATGCGCGGTTCGGCGGCAAGCGTCTGGCGGCGGCATTTCTCCTTGTCCGAAAGGTCGAAGAAGGGCGTCCACGTGTCCACCATCCGCACGCCGAAGCGTCCCTGCAAGTTGAGGCCGTGGGCGGCGAGGGCGCGGCGCATCATCGTGTGCACCATGCCGGAGGACGTGCCGAAGGTGCTGACGTAGAAGACGTAGGGCGGTGCGTCGTCGGCAACCTCCACGCGCAGCTGCGCCACGAAGCGGCGCACGACGGTGGGCAGCCCCCAGAAGTAGACGGGCGTGACGAAGCCCAGACGCTCGCCGGCGGCGAGGCGCACGGCGGGATTGCCTGCCCGCTCCCACTCCACGATGGACGTGGCGACGTCGGACGTGGCGGCGGCAATGCGTTGTGCCACGTGCTGGCTGTTTCCGGTGGCGGAGAAGTAGAATATCATGCCCTTGTTTGTCGCGGTGGAGGTGTGGAACTGGTTTTACTCGGCGTCAGCCCCGCCGTCCCCGTCCAGGGTGCCGCTGAAGGCCTGCGCGCGCCGCAGGATGTTGCGCTGCACGCTCAGAAAGTAGAGGTTGAGCTCCTGGACGTGGTAGTTGCCCAGCGGGAAGATTTGCGAGATGGAGGGGATGAAGTAGTCCTCGTCGTTGAGTCCGTCGATGACGAGGACGTGGCGCTCGGCGTCGAGGCGCACGCCCACCTGGTTGAAGAGCGTGTCGGACGCGCCCGTACGGTCGAAGAATACGCTGCCGGGATTGTCGGCGGCGGCGACGTAGGTGGTGTCGGTTGTCCAGCTGACGGGGTTGATGCAGACCACGTTGTCGTCCCACGCCACGGCGTCGGTGCGCGACACACTGTTGTAGCCGATGAGCACCCCGCTGTCCAGTTCGTCCGTGGCGGGCTTGAGCAGGTCATATTTGGCGAGTTCGTCCTCGCTCACGGTGTAGCCGAAGGCGTATGTGGCAATGAGGCGGCTGGCCTCGGCGGGCGTGAGCGTCGACTTGAGGAGCTCGATGACCGCCTTGGCGCCCTGGCTGTGACCCGCGAGATAGAAGGGCCGTCCCTCGTTGAGGTTGTCGATGAAATAGCGGAAGGCGGTCACGACATCCTGCATGGCGTACTTGAACCGCCGTTCTATTTCGTCGTCGCCGAGGAACCACGACTGCATCGTGATTTGTCGGTAGTAGGGCGAGAAGAAGCGGCAGTGCTTGCCGAAGAGGTTGCACGCCAACAGATTGGATGCGTCCACCGCCGCACGCTGTGCGGAGTCGGTGACGTTCATGTAGTGGACAGTCTGTCCCGCCTCGTCCGTCCAGTCCCAGATGCAGGTGGGCGTGACGTAGAACACGTCTGCCACCGGTGTGGCGGGCGTCACGGTGGCTTCGTACCACATTGTGGAGTCGGCGTAACTGGGTGCGGCGGGGAGCACGATGCTCTCGCTGTCGGCTGACGAGGCGCACGACACGACGAGTGCCAGAGCCAGCACGGCGGAGGGAATGAGGGAAAGGACTTTCTTCATGAGTGTTTGGGGAATGAAATATGGTTGCGAAGTTAGTCCAAATTTTGTGATTGGCAAAGGGAAGGGGCGTTTCCCCACCCCTAAAAATGAATGTTTCCTTCGGAAAATGTGGGAAATCACACATTATTCGTTGGAAAAATGTGTAAATTTGCACATTATTCGTTGGAAAAATGTGATATCTAATAACTGAAGAGTATGGAACTGAAGCGAGAAATCATGGCGTCGCTTGTGCGATGGAAGGAAAGCGAACTGCGTAAACCATTGATTATTCAGGGGGCGCGTCAGATAGGCAAGACCTGGATAATGAAGAAGTTCGGGGAACTGTACTATGACTATGTGGCGTATTTCAATTTTGATGCTTCCGACGAGCTGTGCCTCGAATTTGAACGCACCAAAGACCCCTCCCGGCTGTTGGGCATCTTGCGGCTTTACACCCAGCAACCTATAGAGCCGGGGCGAACCTTGCTCATTTTCGACGAAATTCAGCAGAGCAACCGGGCGCTGAACAGCCTGAAGTACTTTTGTGAGGAGGCGCCCGAGTATCATGTGGTGGCGGCGGGCTCTTTGTTGGGCGTGTCCTTGTCGCAGGGCGATTCCTTCCCGGTGGGAAAGGTCGATTTCTTGCGGATGTACCCTGTCACGTTCCGCGAATTCATCTATGCAGACAACAGACAAATTCACGATTATCTGGAGAACGTGGTGTCGGCGGACGAACCGTTGCCCGAAATTGTGATGAACAAGGCCACAGAATCTTTCCGCCGCTATCTGGTGTGCGGAGGAATGCCGGCGGCTGTGGTTGCCATGCTTGCCGGAGAGGGACTGCAAACGGTGGAGACTATTCAAAAAAACATTCTCACAGCCTACGCGCTGGACTTTTCCAAGCACGCCCCCTCAACTGCCATTCCTCGCATCGCCGCTGTCTGGAACTCCATCCCATCCCAGTTGGCTCGCGAAAATCGCAAGTTCCTTTACAAACTGGTGAAGGAGGGTGCGCGGGCGCGGGAGTATGAAGAGGCCTTGCTTTGGCTGCAACACGCCGGCTTGATTTATCGGATTTTCTGTGTCACCAAGCCTGGTTTGCCCATTTCCGCCTACGACGATTTGTCGGCCTTCAAGATTTACCTGTGCGACGTCGGTCTGTTGCGTGTCATGTCGGGTTTGCCCCCCGAAGTCCTGTGGGCGGAAACGTCCCTGTACAAGGAGTTCAAGGGTGCCTTGGCAGAGAACGTGGTGCTGCAATCGCTTGTCACAACTTTCGACCCAATCCCGCGCTACTGGGCTTCTGCCGGAACAGCCGAAGTGGACTTTCTCTTACAGCATGGACTGCATCTGTTGCCCATCGAGGTGAAATCGGGCGCTAACCTGAAGGGGAAGAGCTTGGCATTGTATGTCAACAATTTTCATCCGGAACTGGCCATCCGTTATTCCATGCTGAACTTGAAGAGGGACGGAAACGTGCTGAACCTCCCTCTGTTTATGGCAGACTGGACGGGGAAATTGTGCCGTCCCTGAGCGCGTTTGGGTTACCACCCTCGAGGTATCTGGACGAACAGGCAAAAGCGAATGGGGCAACAGGAGCAGTTTTTTACTTTTCATTTTCTGATTTATATGGTTTTCTTTTATCTGTTTCTGGTAGAGAGAATTTGTGCCGGCCTGGCGGAAGTCGCGGACAAGGCTTTCAATAAACAGCGTGCAAAGGTAATAATATTTTAGGGAGAGGAATCCTTCCGGGGCATTTATTTCTGAAGAAAGATTGCTGTTCCTAAAATCCGCAACTAATAGTCATGCGGACTAATTTTGCCGTCTTGCCCTCC
>JAUNOO010000032.1 GCA_030531095.1 Bacteroidales bacterium | reverse complement strand
AAAAAGGCGTCCGAAAAAAACTTGAATGTCTTTTTCGGACGCCGATGGGCTTTGACCTTTTTACTTATGTCGGACTCACTTCCTGTTGAAAAGCGGTTCAGAAAGAAACTTTATGGCTTCGTTTATCTGTGTCTGCCTTTCTCTGTATTCATCTCGATATTGCAGAATGCGGAAAGGGCATTTGTAGATATAGATAAATGCGACCAACTACAGAATCTGTTCCTGAATTTTTGAACAGATTGTCATATTTTTCCACAACTGGCAGGGTAAACCATTCGCGGATGGATGCGGTGCGCTTTATGATGTCGTTTTTTGAAGCCATATTTTCTGAGATGATTAGAAGGGGGTTGCTGTTCTGCTTGCAAAGATACGTTCTGCACGCAAAGGGGTTCACCATTCTGAACCTTTAAAAGAAGGATAATGGGCTGCGCCAGAAATTTGCTTTCTGACACAGCCCACTAGTTTTTGGTAGTTTTGCTCAGGGCTACATTTACTCCGCGTAGTCGTCATAGAGTTGGTGGAACTCTGCCACGGCTTCGATGCCCTTGCGGAAAATGTCGAGGCGGAAGTTCTCGTTGGGCGAGTGGATGGCGTCGCTCTCGAGGCCGAAGCCCATGAGGACGGTCTTCACGCCGAGCACCTTCTCGAAGTCGCTGATGATGGGGATGCTGCCGCCACGACGCACCGCCAACGGGCGACTGCCGAAGGCGCGGGCAAAGCCTTCTTCGGCGGCGCGGTAGGCGGGGATAGTGATGGGGCAGACGTAGCCCTCTCCGCCGTGGAGCGGGGTGACGGTCACCTTCACGCTGCGCGGGGCGATGCTGACGATGTAGTCGGCAAAGAGTTTTGAAATCTTTTCGTGCTGCTGGTGGGGCACAAGACGGGTCGAGACTTTGGCATAAGCCTTAGAAGGAATGACGGTCTTGGCGCCCTCGCCCGTATAGCCACCCCAAATGCCGCAAACGTCGAACGCCGGGCGGCACGAGTTGCGCTCCAGCGTGGAGTAGCCCTTCTCGCCGCGCAGTTCGTCCACGCCGATGCCTGTTTTGTAGGCGGTTTCGTCGAAGGGGATGCGGGCTATCATGGCGCGCTCCTCGGCTGGCACTTCTTCCACGTCGTCATAGAAACCGGGGATGGTGATGCGGCCATCGGCGTCCACGATGCCGGCAATGAGTTCGCAGAGCACGTTGATGGGGTTGGCGACAGCGCCACCGAAGTGACCCGAATGGAGGTCGCGGTTCGGCCCTGTCACTTCGATTTGCCAGTAAGCCAGACCGCGCAGGCCTGTGGTCAGCGAGGGGAGGTCGGCACCGAGCATACTGGTATCGGAAACAAGGATGATGTCGGCGCGCAACATTTCTTTATGGGCTTCGAGGAAGGCGGCAAGACTGGGCGAACCGATTTCTTCTTCGCCTTCAAAGATGAACTTCACGTTGTGGTGCAACAGGCCGCGGCTGACGAGATACTCAAACGCCTTGACCTGCACGAAAGCCTGCCCCTTGTCGTCGTCGGCACCGCGGGCAAAGATGCGGCCGTCGCGGACGACTGGCTCAAAGGGTTCACTCTGCCACAGTTCGAGCGGCTCGGCGGGCATCACGTCGTAGTGGGCGTAGACGAGCACCGTCTTGGCGTCGTCCGCCACGCGCTTCTCGGCAAACACCAACGGGTTGCCCGCTGAGGGCATCACTTCGGCATGGTCGGCACCGGCGGCAAGGAGGAGTTCGCGCCAACGCTCGGCGCAGCGCGTCATGTCGGGTTTGTGGGCGGGCTGGGCACTGATGCTGGGGATGCGGATGAGACTGAAAAGCTCTTCCATGAAGCGGGGCTCGTTCTCGGTAATGAATGATTTGTCGAACATATTCTGCTGGATATATAGGTTTAAGAATGAGAGACTTTTGGGGTGCTGCGGCTTAGGGCAGATAACGTTTTTTCCGCCCCACAATGTAGATGCCGCGCCGTGCGGACTTGTCGACGCGACGCCCGCTGAGGTCATACTTTGTGGCGGTCTCGTCGGTCGACTCTGCATCGGTGGTCACGGGACGCTGGATGGACGTGGCGGAAGGCAGGGTGAAGTAGACCGAATCGCGGATGGTCCAGCCGTAACGCACATAGATGGTGTAGTCCTGCTCAGGCTCTAAGCCGTGGAAGAAGACGGTGTCGGTCTTCGACTCGCCGGGTTGCAGGAAACAGAAGACGGTATGGCCGTTGCCATTGTGGGTGTAGACGTTGCCCTCAAAGATTTCGTAGGTGGCACGCCGCCCCGCACGACCTGCCGATGCGGAGTTGGTCATGGTCTGGTGGAGCTCCACCGTCCCCACTGCGGGGAAGGATACTTCGGGCGTAGCGAAGGTGATGTCCTCAAGGGGCGTGCCTTCCACAGTGACGGTGTCCACATAGAGAATGTGTTCCTCATCGGGCGTGATGCGCATGACGAGGCCAGTGCCTCTGATGAAGGTGGGGTAAACCTTCAGTGTGTCCGCCTCGCCAGGGGCAAGGGACGTGCTCGTCAAGGCAATGTAGGAGGCACCCTCATAGATGTCCTCTGCATCGACGGTGTTGGTGAAGATTACGAGCGGTGTCGTCACGGCGTAGTCGGCAGAGTTGTGCACAAAAATCCGTATGGGCGTGACTTTGCCGCTCTCGGGCGGGAGGTCGTAGCAGACGGAGTCGACAACCACTTCAAGTCCTGTGCGCGCCAAGGTGTCTGGCAACGCCACGTCGAGGGCGTCGGGATGGAGGAGCACGGCCTGCTGGTTGCAGAAGTAGCCTTCGGTCAGCGATGCCTCGGTGAGGTCGTAATAGGGTTCGGAGGCATAGAGCAAATCGAGCCGGAAGTAACCGTCGTAGTCGCCGTTCACGCCCCAGTTGACGTGGAAGAAACCGTTGGCGTCGAGGCCATCGAGCACGAAGGCGTGGCCGTTGAGGCGCATGGCATAGCCAGCGTAGAAGACGGGGCGACCCGCGACAATCTCGTTGCGCAACATCTCGTACCAGTCGGCAGGGGTGTATTGGTAACTGTAGACGTAGTGGACATAGCCGAAACCGAAGGCGCGCCTCAGGGGTTCTTCCACAGCGGAGATATAGGCTCCACTGGTGCCGACGCCATACTGCATTTTTACCGCCACACCGAGGTAGTAGCTCAGGCGCGCCACGGCGTCGGCTTCCTCTTCGGTATAGGTTTCTTCGGTGTTGTAGTCGTCCTGTATGAGTTTCGTATCGACCGATGCGCCGGGCAGGATGTCATCAATGGTATAGTTGTCGGTGCTCCAGCCGTAGAGGGTATCAACGAGCGTCACAGTACGACGGTAATAGGAGATAACTTCCTCGAGGGCAGTCGCCACGCAGCCCACGACGCAACGCGTTTCGCTCACCGAGCCGTCCTCGTAGGTGTAGTAGGGGCAATAGTTGTTGTAGGGGGCTTCCTGGTGGCGCGTGAAGGAGAGGAGCGGTTCAACCACCGGCGAGGCGTCGGTGGTGGTGCGTATCGCGATGTGGTCCAACTGCAATCCGCGGTCGTAGGCCTTGACGAGGGCTTGCAACGCAGCGGGCGGTTCGCCGCTCCCACTCGTGCCGTAGCCGAGAATGGCGGGCAGGCGGTCGTCGGCAGCGGTGAGGACGAACTGATTGTCGGCAGTGGTGAAAAGGTATGTGGCATCGGTGGTGGCAGCGAGCGAGAGTGCCGAAGCGTTCACGGCATTAACCGAGAGGGGATTTATCGAATTTCTTGCCGTCTGCGCCTGCAAGAAGCGGGCAGCCGTAGCGCGTGCAGTTTCCACGTCGGTGGGGTCTGCGGCGACCGACTGAGCGAGGGGCAGGGCCAGAAGGAGGAAAAGATATCGAAGTAAGTTTTTGTGCATAGTCTATAATAAATGGCGTGCCATCGCGTCAGAGCAGCGGGGCGAGGATTCGGGTGTACGATTCGAGCAGTCGGCGACGATAGGAGCGGCGCTTCCAGACGTTGAGCTTCACTTCTTCGCATTGCTGGAGGTCGAGAAGGAACTGGTCGCGTAGCACCACGGCGACCGATTCGCCATATATGAAGGCGTTGGCCTCGAAGTTGTTTTCAAAACTGCGGAAGTCCATATTCGAGGAGCCGACGGTGCACCAATCGTCGTCCGCCACGGCGCACTTGCTGTGCAGGAAGCCCGCCTGGTAGGTGTAGACTCTGATGCCTGCCTGCAACACACTGGTGAAATAACTGTCATTGACCCACCGCAGCCAGAAGCCGTCGGGCCGATCGGGCACCATCAGACGCACATCCACCCCACTCATGGCGGCGGTCTGAAGTGCCTGAAGCACGGGCTCAGTGGGCATGAAGTAAGGGGTCTCTATATAGATGTAGCGGCGCGCGTGCTGGATAATCCAGGTCAGGCCGTACATGATTTCGGGGTAGTGCGACACGGGATTGGCGGGCACAATCTGCAAGAGGCAGTCGGAGAAGGTCACTTCGGTCTTCTCGGCGGCGTCCTGCTGGTGGTGCATGTTGGGCACTTCTTCCTTTGCGCCGCACACGAAGTACCAGTCGCTCAGGAAAATGCGCTGCATATCTGCCACGGCGCCGCCTTCGATGCGCAAGTGCATGTCGCGCCACGGCCTCATGCGGCGGCTCACGTAGCGCATGGCGAGGTTCATGCCGCCGATGAAGCCCACGCGGTTGTCGATGATGCAGATTTTGCGGTGGTTGCGATAGTTTACCTTGTGCGTCAGACTCGGGAAGCGCACGGGTAGGAAAGCCCTCACGTCCACGCCATTGTCTTGCATGGGACGGAAGAAGCGGTTCTTCACGTCCCAGCACCCTACGTCGTCGTAGATGAGCCGTACCATCACGCCGGCGCGTGCCTTGTCGATGAGCGCGTCGCGCACCAACCTGCCCACGGCGTCGTCCTCAATGATGTAAGTCTCGATGTGGATGGTCTCTTTCGCGGCATAGATTTCGCGGAGCAGACCGATGAGCCAGTCAGCACCCGTGCGGTAGCCGTCGATGCGGCGCGCCACGGTGAGGATGTTCTTGTTGGTGTGCTCGAAGAAGTGGATGAGGGGAGCGTAGTAGGGCGGCGTGAATTTTTCGGGGAGATGGCGCACGCCCGACTGGATGCGCCGCGTCAGCTGGTTGTATTGCCGGCGGTTGATGTGGCGCTCCTTGCGGATGTTCTGCCCGAAAAAGTAGAAGATTATCAGCCCCAAAATGGGCAACATAATGAGAACGACCGTCCAGGCTATGGTCTTTGCAGGCTGTCGGTTTTCGAGCAACACCACCGTGACGGTACTGATGATGAGTACCATATACACGGCGACGGCGGCCCAGAATAAACAATATGCCCACATGGTTTCTTCGCTTTAGGTCTGACCGAAAGTCCTTATCAGACTTTCACTTAAATCGCAAAGCTAATCATTTTTTTTCAATCGCAAGGCTTTTCGCCTGCTGATTTTGTCACGCCCTTCCGTTCTCCACCACTAAATCCTCCTATTGTTCCGAATTTTCGGCCACAAGGTGTGAAAAGCAGGAAAATCAGCGCCATAGTCTGACACTTTCGTCCCCATATTGCGAGGTTTTCGTGTAAAAGTTTGTCCATCTTGCACAAAAGTCGTAATTTTGTGCCGCATTTGAAATTATCAATACAAATAAGACATGACTCACAATTTGTTGAAAGGTAAGCGCGGCATCATCTTCGGCGCTTTGAACTCGGAATCCATTGCATGGAAAGTAGCAGAAAAAGCCGTTGAGGAAGGTGCAACGATTACACTGAGCAATACGCCTATGGCACTGCGCATGGGAGAGCTCAACGAACTCTCGGAAAAGCTCAACGCTCCCATCATCCCCGCCGACGCCACAAGCGTAGAGGACTTGGAAATCGTGTTTAAGGAAAGCGTCGAGAAGCTCGGCGGAAAAATCGACTTCGTACTCCACTCCATCGGCATGAGCCCCAACGTGCGCAAGCACCGTACCTACGACGACCTCGACTACAGCTATCTGCAGAAGACGCTCGACATCTCTGCCATCTCTTTCCACAAGATGCTCCAGGTGGCAAAGAAGCAGGACGCCATTGCCGAATACGGTTCGGTGATTGCCCTCACCTACGTCGCCTCGCAGCGCACATTCTTCGGCTACAACGACATGGCTGACGCCAAGAGCATGCTCGAAAGCATCGCCCGTTCCTTCGGCTACATCTACGGTCGTGAAAAGAACGTCCGCATCAACACCATTTCGCAGTCGCCCACAGCCACTACGGCAGGTAAGGGCATCAAGGACATCGACAACATGATGGACTTCTCCAACAAGATGTCGCCCCTGGGCAATGCCTCGGCTGAGGAATGTGCCAACTACTGCGTGATAATGTTCTCCGACTTCACCCGCAAGGTGACGATGCAGAACCTCTTCCACGACGGCGGTTTCTCGAACATGGGCATGAGCCTCCGCGCCATGAACCAGTACTCGAAGGACACCAAGCCCTACGAGGACGAGAACGGCAAAATCATCTACGGCTAATTGTTTTTACAACACAGAAGCTCCTCCCCGCCCCGCACTTCGGGCTCCGCAGGGAGGAGTTTTTTCTTAAACCTGAATCCATACCCTATGAGTTTCCTGAAAAATCTGTTCGGCTCGAAAGAAGCCGCCGACCCAGAGGCTGAACGCCAGCGGACGGAGGAACGGCAGTTCAACACGCTGCGCGACAGCGGCGTGCGCGCCATGAAGATGAATGAGCCGAAACTGGCGCTGCCCTATTTTGAGAAAGCGCTCGAACTGCGTCCCGACGACTTGCCCACAACAGGCTACCTCGTGGAGAACCTGCTGATGATGCAGGAGTATGAACGCGCGCTCGAACCGCTCGAAAAATTGGTGACGTCTGAGCCGGACAATATCGAAATCCAACTGATTTTCGCGCAGACGCAAGGACGCACAGGTCGCCACGAAGCCATGCGCGACACGACGGCACGCCTGCTCGAAGCGGCTCCCGAAGACGCCCGCGCCTTTTACCTTGCAGCCGAAGCGGCTCACGGCCTCGGCGACGAATTCACCGCCATTGCCCACCTCACCCGCGCCATCCAGTTGCGCGAATGCTACGCACAGGCGCTGTTGCTCCGCGCCCGCATCCTCGGCGGCATGGGTCAGTGGCGCGAGGCGCTCGAAGATACCACCGCCCTCATCGCCGCACACGCCGACCATGAGGAAGGTCTGCTCCTCCACGGCGAGGCACAAGCCATGACGGAGGCAACGGACGAGGCGGAAGCGACGTTCAGTCACATCCTCTCGCTCAATCCGTTCAACCGCGACGCCTACGTCAAATTTGGGAAACTCTACGAAAACACAAGTCGGCTCGACAAAGCACTCGCGCTCTACGACGAGGCCATTGCCGAAATGCCCGACTTCGCCGAAGCCTACAAACTGCGCGGCGGCGTGAAGCACCATCTCCACGACGAGGCTGGCGCCATGGACGACTTGAAGAAGTCGCTCGAACTCAGTCCCGAAATGTCGCAGGAACTCAACGGCGAATTCTCCAATCTGGAGAACCGCATCAACGACCAGCTCCGCAACCTCAACCCGTATAAGTTCTAAGTTTTCAATCCATAGCGATTGAGGGGCTGTGCCAGATATTAAAAAACATCAAACTAAATATGTTCACAAAAATAATAGGCGTTATATTTATATTCTGCTTAGGGAGTACTATATGTTTTGCCCAAAACAGAATAATAGTTTCTAAGGAAAGGCTGAAATTATATGTCCTTAATTCCAATAACGATACGTTGTATTCTATGCCTTGTAGTGTAGGATTAAACAAAGGGGACAAGAAAATAGAGGGAGACAAAAAGACACCTGAGGGTGTTTTTAGTGTCACAGACATCCATGATTCAAATAAATGGACACATGATTTTAATGATGGGGCAGGTGAACGAGAAGGAGCTTATGGTCCATGGTTCATCCGCCTTGAAACGGCGCCGTTTACAGGAATCGGCATACATGGAACTTGTTTTCCAGAATCCACTGGGACTAGAAGTTCCAACGGCTGCATCAGACTTAAGAACGAAGATGTTACAAGATTAGTACGGCTTGTGAAAAAAGGAACAAAGGTATATATAGAAAAAGATTCAAGTAATATTTGATGCCGGAGGCTGCCGACACACGCCGTCCTTCAGATTTTCTTAAACAAAAACGCCGCAACCCGAGAAGATTGCGGCGTTTTTTGTGTTTCATTTTTGTGGCGGCACGTCCTCACCGAAGAGGCGACGCCATTCGCGCTCGAAGTTGGGCGTAAAGAAACCCGTGCCCATGCGGTCGAGGATTTCCTGGCGCGGGAAGAAACGGCCGTCTGCCACTTCATCCGACAGACGCGGGCGAGCGGCAGTCGTCGTACGGAACACGTTGACCAACTCGCGCTCGCGGTCGCTCTCGTAGACGTAGCGCACAATGAATTCGGGAGTGTAGTCTTCGAGGCCTATCTCCTCGCGGACTTCGCGGTGCAGGGCCTCATCGACCGTTTCGCCCCAGTCCACGTGACCGCCCACAGCGGTGTCCCAGCGGCCGGGCTGAATGTCCTTCCACTCAGGGCGCTTCTGCAGGTAGAGTTCGCCCGCAGGGTTGAACACGTGGAGATGAACCACGGGGTGCAGGGGCTTGCTGCCGCCGTGACACTCGCCGCGCGTGGCGCAGCCGATGACGCGCCCCGTTTCGTCGACGAGGGGCAGCAGTTCTTTGGGATTGTCGTGGGTGGGCATTGGTGGGAAGGGATTGAAGTCTTCTAAAATTTTGGTCAAAGCTTTTCGGCGGCGCTCAATAATTCAGCAGCGAACTGTCGCCGTACGACAAGAAGCGGAAGTCGTGGGCTAGGGCGTAGTCGTAGATGGTGCGCCAATCGCCGCCCACAAAGGCGGAGACGAGGAGCAACAGGGTGCTCTTGGGCTGGTGGAAGTTGGTCACTATCGTGCGCACAACGTGGTACTCATAGCCTGGCGCAATGATGATTTGCGTGGCAGTGTGGAGCACGGGCAGGTCGTGGCGCAAGAGGTAGGCGAGCACTTCCTGCAGCGCCTCCACGGTGGTGAGTTTCTCGCCGGGTTCGGCGGCGTATTCGTAGGGCAACCACTGCGGCACGTGGAGTTCGTCGTCGGTGGCATCGGGATTGCGGTGGAGCAGCACACCGATGTAGTAGAGGCTTTCGAGCGTGCGGACAGAGGTGGTGCCGACGGCGATGCACTGTCCGCCGTGGGCGAGCAGGCGCTCAATACTTTGCCGCGAAACGGCTATCCATTCGGCGTGCATCGTGTGGCCGGCGATTTCTTCGCTCTTGACGGGCTTGAACGTGCCCGCGCCGACGTGGAGCGTCACCTCGTTGCGCTCAATTCCTTTGGCGTCAAGGGCCTGAAGGACGCGCTCGGTGAAGTGAAGTCCAGCCGTGGGGGCGGCCACAGAGCCTTTTATTTTGGAGTAGACCGTCTGGTAGGTGCGGAGGTCGCTCTCTTCGGTGTCACGGTTGAGGTAGGGCGGAATGGGGAGTTCGCCGATGGCGTCGAGCACTTCGGAAAAACTGATGGTGTCGTCCGCCCAGTCGAAGCGCACTTCATAGCCCGTGCCGCTCACGCCCAATCGCTCGGCGGTGAGGACGACGGTCTTGTCGCCCACCCGTATTTCGCGCTCAAGGCGACCTTCCTTCCATTTCTTCAGATTGCCCACAAGGCAAGTCCACGTCACGCTACGCGTCTGCGCAAACGACAGTTGATAGTCCGCCGGGGCGTGTGGCTCAAGGCAGAACACCTCGATGAGCGCGCCCGTCTGCTTGTGGAAGTGGAGGCGCGCCTGAATGACCTTCGTGTTGTTGAATACCATGAGCGCGCCCGCGGGCAGATAGTCGGGCAAGTTGTGGAAGACGTCCTCGCGCACCTCGCCGTCCTTGTAGAGGAGGAGTTTGGACGAGTCGCGCTCCGCCTTGGGATATTTGGCGATACGCTCGTCGGGGAGGTCGTAATCGTAGTCGCTGATGCGTATGTGTCGCGTGGTCGAATTTGTCATGTTCGGGTCTTTAAGTTTGCGGCGGCAAAGGTACTGCAAATTTGTGGAACAGCCCCTGCGCAATAGACAAAAAGCGACCCCGCCTCCGACGTCACATCGAGTGCGGGGCCTTCGCCTAACCTAAACTATGAAAAAACTCAGGCGTCATCTCTACTTCTAATGTGCGGCGCGGCTAAGGCATTGCCGCGCTACGCACTTAGAATAGTCTTACACCAATTATTAGTTACTCGGAGCGGACTCTCTGTCGCGCAGAGGGTCAATATTTCATTTCGCCATTCTCCTCGTCCTCATCGGTCGAGGCATCTGCGAAGTTATAGCTTTCGCCGTGCTGGCTGACGTCGAGGCCCAGACGCTCGCTCTGTACGGAGACGCGCATCGGAATCATCTTGTTGACAATCCAGTAGAGCACCATGCTCATCACGAACGTGTAGACAAAGACGATGGCGACAGCCAGGAGGTGGTAGAGGAAGATATAGAAACCTTCGGTCGTGCCCGCCTTAAGTCCTTCCTGAATGAAGATACCCGTGAGCACCGTGCCGACAATACCGCCCGTGCCGTGCGTCGGGAAGACGTCGAGGGCGTCGTCAAGGCGCTGCGAGTTGTCGGTCCAGTGGCAAGCCACGTTGCAGATGATGGTCGTCACGAAGGCAATGAAGAAGCTCTCGCCCACAGAGACGTAACCGGCGGAGGGGGTGATGGCCACAAGTCCGACCACTGCGCCCACTGCGGCACCCATGGCAGAGGCTTTACGACCGCGGAGACAATCGAAGAAGAGCCACGTCAGCATGGCAGTGGCGCACGCTGTGTTGGTATTGAGGAATGCCTTGACAGCCATGGCGTCGGCATGGAGCGAGGAACCGGCATTGAAGCCGAACCAGCCCAACCACAAAAGGGCGGCACCGAGGATGACGTAGGGCACGTTGGCGGGAGCGTCAGAACGGATGGCGCGGTTGCGGCGGCCAAGGAAGATGGCGCCAGCAAGGGCTGCTACACCGGACGAGGCATGAACCACAATACCACCGGCAAAGTCGACTACCCCCCACTGACGGAAGAGACCTTCGGGATGCCACGTGCAATGTGCGAGCGGACAATAGATGATGATGCTGAAGAGCACCATGAAGACGAGGTAGGCCGAGAACTTCACGCGCTCAGCAAACGAGCCTGTGATGAGGGAGGGCGTGATGATGGCAAACTTCATCTGGAAGAGCGCGTAGAGCGCGAGGGGAATGGTCGGGGCAAGGAGGGGGTCGGTCTTGCCACCCACGCCCGTAAACATAAAGAACGTGGCAGGGTTGCCAAGTACGCCGCCAATGTCGTCGCCGAAAGCGAGACTGAAGCCGACTACTACCCAAATGACACTCACTACACCCATCGCCATAAAGCTCTGCAAGATGGTGGAGATGACGTTCTTCTTTCCAACCATACCGCCATAGAAGAACGAGAGACCGGGCGTCATCATCAGCACAAATATGGTGGCGGTAATCATCCACGCTACGTCGGCGATGCTCACATTGGCGTCCATCTCCCAAAGGCCTTCACCCTCGGGCCAGCAGACACCCAACACTGAGATTACTGTAAGTACGGCGAACATTATCACCCACTTCTTTTTCATTCGCTTAGTTTCCATAATCCTTAGCTTATCTAATTCTTGTTTTTGGTTTACGGCTGCAAAGATAAAGAGAAAAATTCAAACAAAATGATATTTTCCAAAATATTTTTATTACTTTCTGCTATTTATTTCTTCTAATTGCAAGCAAAAAGAAACTCCGCATGGCAAAATGCGGAGTTTCTGAAAGGAAATGTGGCGCGCGTCAATGCCTTTGAGCGGGCGGACGGCGATGAGTCCATCATTGGTTATACATACATTATTTATAGGAGAGAGACTAAGGAAGAGTTATGGGAACGGCGTGGGAATTCTTGACTTCTCCAATGACAAATATGCTGTGGAGACTGCCGATGCACTCTATTTCGCCGAGGGTATTGAGCACAAAATCCTGATAGTGTGCCATATCACGGACATAGAGTTTCATCATGAAGTCGTAGTCGCCCGAGGTGTTGTAGCACTCCGTCACTTCTTCCAGCTCGTTGATGGCTGCCATGAACTGCCTGCCATTGTCCTTAGAGTGCTGCTTGAGGCGAATGTTGCAAAGGACGATAAAGCCGTTGCCCACCTTCTTGGCATCGACCACAGCCACGTATTTCTGAATGTAGCCTTCGCGCTCGAGGCGCTTTTGCCGTTCAAAAACAGGCGAGGGCGAAAGGTTTACGGCGGCGGCCAGTTCTTTGGTGGTGAGATGGGCGTCGCGTTGGAGGGTTCTGAGGATGTTGCGGTCTATGTTGTCGAGCTTGTCCATCGGTAGTTTATTTTGTTTGAATTAATTTTTCGGGATAATATTCCGTGAAATAGCTTTTACACAGCAAAAATAGCAAAATTTCCCGAACTATTCAAGGCTATTGTTCGGATTGCAAGAAAATCAGAACTTTGCAGCCGAAATCACAATACAAGTTCAACTTCTAAAAACGTCTAAGACATTATGAGTACAACACCCGACAAATCTCCGTTCCGCGCCGACGTGGTAGGCAGTTTTCTGCGCCCAGCAGAACTAAAAGCCGCCCGTGAGCAACTGGCTAATGGCAAAATCAGCGCCGATGACTTGCGCGCCGTAGAAGACCGCTGCATCGCCGACTTGGTGAAGAAAGAGAAGACCGCCGGACTGCAATGCGTGACCGATGGCGAATTCCGCCGCAGCTATTGGCACCTCGACTTCTTCTGGGGGCTGGAAGGCGTGGAGCACAACGTGCTGGCGCAGGGCTACCTTTTCCACGACGAAGAGACGCGCGCCGACTCTGCACGCCTTTGCGGCCACGTCCGTTTCAATCCCAACCACCCTTTCTTCGCCCACTATCTTTTCCTCAAAGAGACGGCGGGCAACGACGTGCAGACGCGGCAAACCATTCCCGCACCCGCCCAACTCTACGCCGAACTCGTACGCGGCGAGAACGCCGAACGGGTGAACCAATTTTACGCGACAACGGAGGAACTGCTTGCCGACATTGCGACGGCCTATCGCGAGACGATTCTGAAATTCTACGAACTGGGGCTGCGCACATTGCAACTCGACGACTGCACCTGGGGCTGCATCTGCGACAGAAAATTTTGGGAAACTATGGTGGGTGCAGGCTTCGACGTAAACCAGTTAATGCAGTACTACCTCCAAGTGAACAACGACGCCATTCGCGACCTGCCCGCCGACCTGACGGTGAACACGCACATCTGTCGCGGCAACTACCACAGCACGTGGGCGGCAGAGGGCGGCTACGAGCCAGTTGCACCCGTGGCTTTCGCAAAAGAAAACGTCAACGCTTTCTATCTGGAGTTTGACACGGCGCGCGCGGGCGGTTTTAAACCGTTGCAGTATGTCAGCGGAGAGAAAAAGGTGGTGCTCGGCCTCGTCACGTCCAAGCATCCCAAACTTGAGGACAAGGCCGCCATCAAAGCTCGCATCGCCGAAGCGGCACAAATCATTCCGCTCGACCGCCTCTACTTGAGTCCGCAATGCGGCTTCGCCTCAACCGAAGAAGGCAACATTCTGACCGAAGAAGAACAGTGGGCCAAGGTGGCACTCGTTCAAGAAATCGCGCGCGAAGTCTGGGGATAAGCCTTTTCTTAATGATTGCGACTGGTCCTTGCTTGCACGACTATTAGCATATGCTTTTAGGACCTCAACCAGAGCAAATAAAACTTCGTCCTGAGCAATAAAAAAATTAGTCCTGGGCTTTTGAGTAAAAAGCTCAGGACTAAGTTCAAAAAGCTCAGGACTAATTTAATTTAGCTCAGGACTAATTTAATTTAGCCCTGGACTTTTTTGGCATCTCTTTGACAAAGTTTTTAAGAGACTATGTATCAAGAATTTAGGAAACTGATGGAATTTGCGTTTTTCTGGACAAGGCGCGGGGTGGACTTAGTTTCTGACAAACATGCCATAACTTCTGCTGACTGTGAAAAGCCCCAATCCGCTATCATAAAGAAGTTGCCTCCCGTACCCCCAGAAATGACGGTACAGGAGGCGATTCCTTATTATATAAACAATATAAAACAGCCCCCGTCAGGCGATGCTGAGCAGTTCGACGTCGAAAATCAAGGTCGAATTGCCGGGTATGGCGCCGACACTGCGCTCGCCGTAGCCGGCCTGGGCGGGGATGTAGATTTGCCAGCGGTCGCCCACGCTCATTCGCGCCAGGGCGATTTGCCAGCCCGTGATGACGTCCTTGAGACGGAAGGCGGCGGGCGTCTTGGTGCGGCGGGTGTCGTCGAAGATGCGGCCATTGATGAGGGTGCCCGTGTAGTGGACGCTCACCACGCTGCGGATGTTGGGATGACGGTCGCCGCCCGACGCGTTCACCACGCGATAGAGCACGCCGCAGGGCAGTTCGCCAACGCCCTCCTGGCCGCGCAAGTCGTTGAGGAAGTCCTCGTTGCGCTGACGGTAGTCGGATTTTTTAGACATGGTCTGGAAATATTAGAAAAGAAGTTAGAGAAAGGCGGAGCTGTCTTTCATACGCCCCATTTTCTCTAACTTCTTCAGTCCTTATTATATGATTTCACGCCCGGCGGGTCGGCGCGGACGAAAAATTTCAGTCACTTATTCAGCGCGCTCAATGTAGGCGATGACATCGCCCTTGCTGACGTGAGCGCCCTGCTTGGCATTGATTTCCACGAGCTTGCCACCGAGTGCAGCGGGCAGTTCTACAATCTGGCCGTGGGTGTTCTCGATGTAGCAGAAGAAATCGCCTTCGGCGTAGGTCTTGCCGATGAACGGTTCGATGCTCTTCACGCATTCGCCGTCGCCGCCGATTTCCCAGAGGATGATACCGCTCTCGGGCGCTACGATAGCGTCGGCCTTGGCGTGCTTGAAGGCAGCAGCCTCTTCGGGTGAGATTCCCTTGGCAGCCGTCTTGTCCTTGGCGGCCTGGAGGTCGGCGAGGAAGCGCTTCTTGGCGGCACCGCTCTTATAGTCGCGGTACTGCGTTTCGTGCATGGCAAACTCGAAGAGTTCTTCGTCGTCTTCGCCACGCTCCCAGCCGTTCTCTTCCATTTCCTTCTCGAAGCGGGCGAGGTCGTCGGGGTAGTAGCTCTGCGGGTCGGCAGTGGTGAACTCGAAGCCCTTCTCCTTGGCCAAAGCCACGATTTCGGGGTCAACCTCGCCGGGCAACTTACCGCTCTTGCCGAGAATCATACCCCAAATGCTATCGTCCATCATGGAGTAGCGCGGCTTGTGCATCGACTCGGTGAGGAGGTTCATCAGGGCGATGTTCTTGACGTACTGCGAGAACGGCGTCACGAGGGGAGGATAACCGACGCGCGGCCAAACGTATGCCACTTCGTCGAAGAGTTTCACGAGCAGCGCGTCTTCCGAAAGGGGTTCCAGACCGTCCTTGGCGCGGTTGCTGTTGATGGCGCTCATCACGCCCGTGAGGTCGGCCATCATGGAGCCCATCATACCGCCCGGCAGACCGCACCCCAGCAGGAGCGAACTCATGAGCTTGTTGGAGGGGTTCATGAAGTAGCCGAGGAAGTCGTCGATGAATTCCTGCGTCAACTTGCGGGCTTCCATATAGGCGTCCATGTTGATTTCGGGCACGTCGAAGCCGGCGTGCTTCAACATAGACTGCACGGAAATGACGTCCGGGTGAACCTTACCCCACGACAGCGGCTCGATGGCGGTGTCGATGACGTCGGCACCGTTGCGGCACACTTCGAGGATGGTCGCCATCGAGAGACCCGGACCGCTGTGGCCGTGGTATTCGATGATGACTTCGGGATGCTTGTCCTTAATCATCTTGGTGAGCTTGCCCAGCATGGCGGGCTGACCGATACCTGCCATATCCTTGAGGCAGATTTCGGGCGCGCCGGCGGCAATGAGCTGCTCGGCAATGTCGGCATAGTATTCGGCCGTGTGGATGGGCGACGTCGTGATGCAGAGTGTAGCCTGCGGCGTCATGCCACCTTCGAGGGCGTACTTGATGGAAGGGATAATATTGCGCACATCGTTCAGACCGCAGAAGATACGGGTGATGTCCACGCCCTGAGCGTGCTTCACCTTATACATCAGTCGACGCACATCGGCGGGCACGGGGAACATACGCAAGGCGTTCAAGCCACGGTCGAGCATATGGGTCTTGATACCCACCTCGTTGAAGGGCTTTGTGAAGGCACGCACGGCCTGGTTGGGGTTTTCGCCGTAGAGAAGGTTGACCTGCTCGAAGGCACCACCGTTAGTTTCCACGCGGGCAAAGCAGCCCATCTTTATAATCACCGGCGCGATGCGCTCCAACTGGTCCTTGCGGGGCTGGAACTTGCCGCTGCTCTGGAACATGTCTCTGTAAACCAGACTGAATTGAATCTTACGTTTTGTCATAATTATATTTCCGTCTTATTTTTAATTGCTCAGTGGGGCACATTTTGTGCACGGCTGCAAAGTTACTGCAACTTCGGGGAAGAGCAAAGCGAGACAAGTATTTTTTTCACTTTTCGCCGTCTTGGGCACACTCCTGCATCGCTGTTTACAAACCACAGACCAAGTTTTGTAAACTTCGCCCCAAGAAATTCCAGCTTTTACCAATGCTTTTAAACCCCGCGCCAGAGCCTTCAAAAAATATATCCCAGAAAATTCAAATTATATGGGAACTAATTCAAATTCTCTGGGATATAATTTTCAAAAGCTGAGTGCTGAAGTATAGGCTTTGCCGCCTCAAAAACCTTGTTTCTTTCAAGACTGCGCCTGCTTCAACTGCTCCACGAAGCTGTCAATACGGTGCATCTCTTGCGGAATCTGAATGCGTTGCGGACAATGGGGCATGCACTGACCGCAGCCGATGCAGTGGTTAGCTTGCCGCAGACGGGGCACATCCCGGTCGTAGCCGATGAGGAATGCCCGCCGTGCGCGTCGGTAGTCTGGGTGTTGGCTGCCCTTGTTGGGCATATTCCCTTCCTTGATACATTTATTATAATGAGAGAAGACTGCTGGAATGTTGATACCGTATGGGCACGGCATACAGTAATTACATTCGTTGCAGGGGATGGTTTTCAGATTGTAGATGTCACCCGCTATCTCCATAAGGAAGGCGTTTTCCTCTTCACTTATCGGGCGCAGGGGAGAGAAGGTGCAAAGGTTCTCTTTGAGGTTCTCCATGAAGGTCATACCGCTAAGCACAGACAGCACGCCTTCGGGTGTTCCCGCAAACCGGAAAGCCCAACTCGCCACGCTACTCTCCGGTTCGCGCTGCTTCATCTTGGCAACAATGTTGTCGGGGACATTGGCAAGGCGTCCGCCAAGTAGCGGCTCCATGATGGTGGCGGGAATGTGCCGTTTGTGCAGTTCGTTGTACAGGTAGACCGCGTCCGTGTTCATGTCGTTTATCTCGTCGGCGTAGTTCCAGTCCAGATAGTTCATCTCTATCTGGGCGAAGTCCCAATGGTAGCGCCCTTCGTCATGCCATTGCAGGGCGAGGTCAAACACCTTGATGTCGCCGTGATAGGAGAAACCGAGGTTGCGGATGCGCCCTTTCTCGCGCTGCTCCACAAGCCAGTCGAGGATGCCGTTGTCAATGTAGCGATGATAGAAGTCCTCCATGCCGTGTGCGCCCATTCCGATGGCGTGCAGCAGCAAGTAGTCCACATAGTCCACCTGCAACTCACGAAGCGAGTTCTCAAACATTTCGATAGAGGCTTCGCGGCTCCACGTGGCCGGGGCGAAGTTGGACAGTTTTGTGGCGATGAAATACTCCGAACGCTTATGGCGGTGCAGGGCAATGCCGGTGGCGTGTTCCGAACGCCCCTTGCAATAGGCAGGCGATGTGTCTATGTAGTTCACTCCGTGCTCCAGCGCATAATCTATCTGGCGGTTCACCATTTCCTGGTCAATGTCCGCGTCGGGATGGTCGCGTTCGGTGCCGCCGCCCTCAACGGGCAGGCGCATCATGCCGTAACCGAGGATGGAAACCTTGTCGCCGGTCTTCGGATTGGTGCGGTAAGTCATTTTTCCCTTCTGCGGTTCTTGTCCGCCTGCCGCATCGTTGTTGCCGCTCTTGCAGGCGGTCAGCAAGGTCGAAGTCGCCACCGCGCTTCCGCCCAACACTTTCAGAAAGTCTCTTCTGTTTATCTCTTTAGCCATAGTTTCGTTCATTTTTTGATTAGACAATACGGTGCATTTCATGTCCCTCCACATAGATGGCGCTGAACGGCCGTGCCGGACACAAGTTTTCGCACGCGCCGCAACCGATGCAGCGTTCCGTGTTGACCACCGGAATTTTCGGGGAGTCGGGCATTGACGCGTCTGATTCCACCATCGTGATGGCACCTGCGGGGCAATGGCGGGCGCAGTTGCCACATTCCACACCGTCGGTCAGGGGAATGCAATTCTTCTTCACCCAAACGGCATGACCGATTTGCGTCGCCGATTTGTCCGCGCGAGTGATGGGCTTGATGGCGCCGGCAGGACAAACATCGCTGCATCTGGTACATTCCGGGCGGCAGTAGCCCCGTTCGTACGACATGGTGGGTTGCATCAGTTTCATCAAGTCGGTCGACGGACGAAGCACATCGTTGGGACATGCCGCCACGCAGAGTTGGCAGGCGGTGCAATGCCGTGCCATGTTCATGGCGGAGAGCGAGCCGGGAGGCGTTAAGGGCGTGGCACGCTCGGGGGCAATCTTGTCTTCGATGACTGCCAGTCCGCCGTCCACTTTCTTCTTCTCCTGTGCCAGTGCAGCCGAAGTCGCAGCGAGGGCTGCACCTATAAGGAACGTCCGGCGTGAAGTCCCAACCTGTTCTGAGGCAACCGCTTGGGCAGTCTTGTCCTCCTTCGGCTGGTTTGTTTGCTTCCATCGCCACTGCAGGTGGAGCGCGTCGTGCTTGCAGGTGCCCAAGCAATCCATACACGCCACGCAGCGGCTGTAGTCGATGCGGTGGTTCTTGTAGTCGATGCATGCCGCCTTGCAGCCGCGAGCGCACAAACTGCATTTCTTGCACTTCCCCGCGTCGAGTACGGGGTGAAGCAGCGAGAAGCGCGAAATGAATCCCAGCACTGTGCCCACCGGACAAATGGTGTTGCAATAAGTTCGCCCGTTGCGCCAACTGAGGACGATGAGCACGACGAAGGACACTGCGGCAACGGCGAACGTCGGCAGACTGCGCAACCACACTTCCCTTTCGTAGAAGGCATAACTGCCAGTCCGTTCGGCAAGGTAGGCGAACAGGTTATTGCCCCAACCGTAGATTGGCGAGAAAAGATTTTGAGCGATGCGCC